>JAMLHE010000002.1:0-300000 GCA_023957315.1 Candidatus Kapaibacterium sp. | reverse complement strand
CAACTGGTCATTCTGAGACGAAGGCGAAGAATCCATGTCTTTTAATAAATCTTGATTCTTCGCTTCGCTCAGAATGACGCATTCCCCAACCCTCAATTCAATAATTCGGCTAATTTTGCTTTTAGTCCTGCGCCGCGAATTGTGTCAACGGCTATGATTTCGCTGTCGGGGTTGATTAGCACAAAGCGGGGGATTCCGGTCACTTCGAATATTTTGGCGGCTTCGCTTTGGAATTGACCCTCTGACCATACATTCAACCAGGGCATTTTCCATTTCCCGTTTCTGAATCCGACAACTCGCGACGCCATTGGGTCAACTGATATGCTCAATATTTCAAATCCCTTATCTTTATAGGCTTGGTATGTTTCGTGCAAATTTTCCATTTCCATTATACAGGGTCCGCACCAAGTAGCCCACAAATCTATCAAAACATACTTGCCTTTCAGTGTTTCGGGTGTTATGAATTGGTCGGGATTGTCTAAGGATTTGAATTTAAAATCGGGGATTTTCCTGCCAACTTGCATTGCACGATTCGGGTCATATTCTTGGCGAGCGCGTTTTGTAGCTTCTTCATTCGGGAACTCTGCGATTATCCGATTGTATAGTTTCAATCCGGTTTCTTCATCGGTGCGGATAATATTATGAATCAAATAGTTAAGCAATTCAGCAGCAAATGCTTTATCAGGATTTTTCTCAATTACATCCAAAATATATTCATATTCGTGGGGAGGTATCCCTTGATGTTTTGCTATCGCCAACAAATCGAATCCGTTTCCGAATTCCTTAACTTTGTCTGATTCTGCCGGCGTTCTCTTAATCATATCAAGCACAGGTGTCAGATTTACTTTTGGTAGTTCCGTGTAATAGCTGAGATGGCTCAAATATCTCATATATGCTATTGTTACTTTATCTTTGGATTCAATCATGTCTTGGGCAGCGATTAAATCTAAATATTCCTGTGATAAAGCAAGAAATGGCTCGGACACTTTATCCCTGTTATGGGTTTGCAAAGCTTTGGAAAAGTGCATTCGAGAGGATTGTTCAAGCTCATTCAGCTTTGATGACAAAGCATATTGTTTGCTATATATTTCGTCAACAAATGTGACTTTTGCTACGCTCTCTATGTATTTTAATTTCGATGTTTCAAAAGTAATTTCAAAATTTCTGCTTGGCGAAACAAGCACGGAATAATAATCTCCACCCCCGTCGAGCGTATAAAAATCGGCTTGAGTCCCGTTGATGCTGCGTGCTTCGGGTCTGTTCACCATTCCCAAAACTTGATATTTGAGCGTATCGGAGCTGAAATTTTCCAATTTGTAAGTAAATTTACCATCGCCAATATTTGTCATTGCTACTGCTTTTTCAAAATCATAGTCATTGAAACCGCCGATGATGCTTAGTTCTGTGACATCTTTCTCGTAAACGTAATACTGCAATTGCACATTGATTTCGATAGGCTTTGTGGAATCAAGCACTTCAAATCTTACAATGTGAGGCAAATGATTCAATCCGCAAAAAGTAAACTCAATCGGACCTTGCGCCGTAAGAGGAATTTCAAATTTTCCATTTTCGTCTGCCTGCACAATTTCATCAAATTGATAGTAGTTCCAAGAACGAAAAACATGGGACATTGAAATCGCCTTCCCGTCATGACCGGTGATTTCACCTTTTAATACTGTTGAATGGAGATTGGCAGCGAACATGAATAATGCTAAAACAGCCACAAGGATAGTCTTCATCTTAATACTCCAATTATTATAGATAGTGTATTTTTATTTATATTCTTATTAATCTTATTTTTCTAAAATAAACTAAAAAACCAAATCAGCAATCAAATATAGATATATTTAAATAATAATAAAGTATTTTTCTTGCATTCTTCAGTTTTTTGTATTACTTTTGGATTGTGTTTAACCATTTTGGAGATTTTCAAATGAAAATTAGAACTCTCTTTGCTTTTTTGGTCGTTTTAGCAGTGTTTGCTTGCGATTCGACTACGGGACCTAACGATATGGGTGGCAATACCGATATCGATCTTACTAAAGTCGGGAATGAATTTGGTGTATCAATCAAAATCAAGGATGTCTATACACCGGCTCTACAAAATATCCGTGATTCGGTGATAATTACGAAAAACGAAAACGGAATTGTCACTTTCAAGGGGACCTTTTTCTCAACTGTTGACGATTTGAAAGCTATTGATACTTTGCTTGGGACTCAAGATTTGTCAGAAGAAATGAAGCATCAAGTTGTTGACATTTATTTGGCAAAATATGGTGCCACTATTGACACGAGCGACCATGCAAATTTGCGACTTGATGTCGAATTCAAGTTGAAAATTACTTCAGAAGGAATTCAAGACTATTTCCATGCCAAAGGCGATTTGTCAAAACCCTTTACTGCTATAAAATATTCTTCAAATGTTGGCGACAAGTACGAATTCACTAATTCCGAAGGAAAGAAAATCGTCAGAACAGTAATTGAAAAGAATCCTGATGAAGATTGGGACCTTGCATTTTGGCGTGTCAAAACTATAAAAGTAGAAGAAATGACTCCTGATGACCCACTTTTGCAATCAATTGTGTATGTTGGCAATCACAAATTCGGTCTTGTTGGGTTGATAATGAAATTCAAAGATGGCAGAGTAGTCGAAACTACTGTTTTGCCTTGGGATGTAATGTAGCTATTAGTTATTCGTACTTTGCTTTTTGGATAATTGTAAAATACAATGGCAATATTTTGATAATATTGTCAATATTCAGTTTTCGGACATCTTCCAAAAGCAGTACGCTGTAATTAATCAAAATCGGATTTCCCGTAATGTGTGCAATTTGATTTAGTTTATCGGCAAAAGCATTAATTTTGTCGAAGATGAATGTATTATGTGCCGACATCCATAATTGATATATCTCGCTCTTTAGCGTGGCTTCGTATTCTTTGGGTAAAATTATATGCGAATTTTCGATTATTTGGCTGATTTCCCCGGATGTGATGATTTGATTGTCATCAAGTATCTCATTTTCAGCATTTTCAAGCGGGTCCATCTCGATACCAATGAAAAGATTGTGAATTATCACCGAAAACTTCGAGCCGACTCCTTCTTCGCTTTCTAATTCAATTTTGCCGTCCATCATTTCGAGCAATCTTTTGGTGATTGTAAGCCCCAATCCTGTCCCACCGTATTTTCTGGCGTTTTGACCTTCGCGCTGCCTGAATGGTTCGAAAATGATTTGTCTTTGGGATTCTGGGATTCCAATGCCTGTGTCTTCGACACAAATTCTCATATCGCAATGGCTTACGTCTTCGAGTTTGCAATCAATATTAATTTTAATGGAGCCTGTTTCGGTAAATTTGACTGCATTGCCTACTAAATTGAATAGCACTTGTCGCAGGCGAATTTCATCAATATATAAATATTGCGGAACATTATCTGAAACAGAAACGATGAAATCCAAGCCCTTTTCTCTTATTATCAATGAAAAAATATATTCGATTTCGCGGAAAATTTTCCGGACATCAACTATTTCCGGATGAACTTCTAATCTTCCTGCTTCAATTTTCGACATATCCAAAATATCATTTATAAGCTGAAGCAAATTATTGCCACCAACCAAAATTCCTTCGAGATAATCCTGATATTTCGGGTGTTGGGGACTAATGTCTTTCAATAATTCTGCAAAACCGAGTATAGAATTCATCGGAGTGCGAATTTCGTGGCTGATATTTGCCAAAAATTCGCTTTTTGTTCTATTTGCAAATTCCGATTCGACTTTTGCATTAATTAACTTGCTATTCGTTTCTTTCAAATTAATTGCAATTCCTGCGACATGCGATACGGATTCAATCATTCGCCTAATATTTGCATCGGGTTTACGGTCTAACTTATTGAGAAGATATATACTTCCGCAATATCTTGTATTGGAAATTATAATCGGAATAGCTAATATTGATTTGTATCGGATGCTGAGCCTTTCCATCAGAGGGTTGATGAATATTTCGGAATCAAATGATGTGTATATTGGATTCGGCTGCAATATTTGCTCTGTGTCCAAATCAAATTTTTTGGTTTCGAGTTCAATTAAAACAGAGCGAATATTGTAAACCGCTTTTGATACCACAAGTGAAATACTTTTAGAATCAATATCAGTGATTACAATGCCACTTTCAATATTTTTATCTTGCGATTCGATAGTATCGGCAAGCATTTGGAGTATATCTTCGAGCTCTCTGCCCTCAACAACACTTTCGAGGACTTTGTTGATACCCGTTTGGAGTTTTTCAGCACGCATTCGTTCCGTTATATCAATAACAAATGTGACTTTCTTGGGGCTATTATCGGAGCCGATAATTTTGGCAGCATCGGCAATAATATTGATTTCATCGCCGTATTTGTTAATCACAGTCCATTCGCCCCGAGCTTCCGAACCATCGCTTCCCAAAATGAATTTATCATGCAAATCACTAAGATAATCGCGATTATCAGGATGAACGACAATCGTGAAATGCTGTCCGATTAGTTCGTCGCTTGTGTATTTGTAAATTTTCTGGTATGATGGGTTTGCATACTCGAAGTTGCCGTCTTTGTCTGTGATACATATTCCCACAGGAGTTTTTTCGATTATACTATGCAGACTTAATTCACTTTGGCTGAGTGCATCTTGTGTATGTCGGAGATTTGCTTCGTGTTTGGAAGAGTTTTCTAATTGAGTTTTCAAATCAGCAATTGCTTTATTTAAGCTGATTTTATCAGATTCGCTCAAATTTTGAATTTGCTTGAGCAATCCACTAATGACATCAAGCTTATAATCCGAATTTGAGTCACTATCCATATAATTTAGAATACTTTTATCCAAATTTTACCTATGATGCTGTCTGACAACAATATAGATTGTATTCTTTCAATATTGGCATCATTCAACCTTGTACCTGAAGCTAACAATTTCAGACCTGAACTTGTAATTATGTTTCGAGACAAAATCATATCTTCGCGTAAGCCTTTTGGGGCAATTGATTCCTCCAAAGCTCTGCCACTCAGTCCCGGACGAGAATTTTTGTATGCTAAATATTGGTCATAAAATGCCAATACTCTGTAATCATATAATCGGTTGATTTGCTCGAACATGATGTCAATAACTTTTGATTCTCTGCCGGAGTTTTTCGTATTGAGGTATTCGAAATCAATGGCAACACGTAAGATTCTCGCTCCTAAAGGAATTTCCCATGATTTGAGTTTTTTGGGAATTCCGGTTCCGTCAAAATTTTCGTAAGTATGGTAAAGTAAAGCTTCTACTTCAGTTGAATCGGGCATCAGACTCATCACAGCTTTAACGTTTTCCGGATATTGGAGCATCGTTTCGTTTTGGACAACGCCTTCTATCATAACCGGATTAAGTATGATTTTATCATTAAAAGGTAATTTGCCAAGATAGCAAAATTGAGTAGCTAATAAAAGATTTTCGATTTCTGCACTATCATCAATAACTTGATGGGCGATATATTTACAGGCGTCATGAATTCGACTTAGTTCACTGTCCTTGCTTGGCAATTTCATACTCAAGATTTTTCTGAGCATTTTGTAAGTATTGCTTACTTCTGTATCGTATTTCTCCTTAGCCAAGCTTAATTGCTGATTCAAGACCGCATTAATCTCAAATTGCTGATTCAATCGGATAGCATTTTTTAATTTGACAAAAAGCTGTTCGGCAACGATGGGCTTGATTAGCACATCGTCAGCTCCGGTTTGCAGTGCTTTGATATAGTTTTCCTTGTCATAGCTGTCAAGTATCATTATGAAAATCGAGTTGCGGAATTTCTCAAAACTCTTCACTTTCTTCAACAAGCTGACTCCACCAATTCCGCTGAGTTGGAATTCGACTAATGAAATGGGCGACATCACTTCGCTTTCCATATCATATAGAAAAGACTTAGCATCGGAAAAACGCTTCACGATTGCATCGGGGAAATAGTTTATAATCAACTTCTCCATAACTGCCGATTCAGAGAGCAAATCATTCAAAATATAGAAAACAAAAGAGTTCATTATTTTATATTTATATTTATAGATAACACAAAGGATAAATTTAACAAAAACAAATCGAATAACAATAATTTATTTTTGAAAATGGAATATTTTAGAAATTATTTTCAACAAATATCCCAACAATTCATTTTCTTGCTTTATATTACAAGTTTTATTTGTGCATGTTGCTTAAAATTATATGAAAGCCAAACCAAATCCAAAATTGAGATTCTTGAATGTGACAGGTGCAAAACTGCACAATCTGAAGAACATTGATGTCAGCATCCCGAGAAACAGAATGACTGTCATCACGGGTGTGAGCGGCTCGGGCAAATCATCTCTTGCTTTCGATACAATTTATGCCGAAGGACAGAGACGTTTCGTCGAGTCCTTGTCCAGCTATGCCCGCCAATTTTTGGAGAGAATGCAAAAGCCGGATTGCGATACGATTACGGGATTGCCGCCTGCTATCGCTATCGAGCAAAATACTCATTCCAGAAACCCACGCTCTACGGTTGGCACTTCCACCGAGATTTATGATTATTTCCGTTTGCTTTTCGGCAGAATCGGCAAGACAATATGCTATAGTTGCGGCAATCAAATTTACAAGGACACTCCGCAATCAGTTGCAAAATTATTATACAAAATGCCCGAAGGCACTAAGCTGTACATCACGTTCCCACCGGAAGACGCATCAAAAGGTACTGAAAATTATTTTGAAAATCTCAAACAGTTGGGTTTTTTCAGATTTGTGAAGTCTGACAATTTGGAAATCGTTGAAATAGACAATCGTGAAGTATTTGAATCTTACGATAGCGCTGCTCTCACAGTATTGGTGGATAGGACTATAGTTCGCCATGATGAAGAGTTCGTCAGTCGCGTAACTGATTCGCTCGAATCTGCATTTACTTTAGGCAACGGTAAGATTCACGTTTATGACATCAGCACAAATAACAGCTACAAATACACAAATCTCTACGAATGTCCCGATTGCGACATTTTGTACGAAGAGCCCGACCCACGACTCTTTTCATTTAATAATCCGCACGGTGCATGCCACAAATGCCAAGGATTCGGGCGGACAATCGGAATTGATGAAGATTTGGTATTCCCCGACCGCTCAAAATCAATTTTAAATAACGCAATTCACCCGTTCAAAGGAGAAACTTTGTCCAAGTATTTGCGAGATTTGATGCAGATTGCTCCTAAATATGGAATTGACTTAGAAAAACCGATTGCCGATTTGAGCGACGAAGATATGGAAATAATTTGGAACGGGCAAGACACTTACATTGGCATTAACGGCTTTTTCAATTTGCTCGAAGAAAAAAGCTACAAGATGCACTATCGTGTGATATTGAGCCGTTACCGCGGATATACCAAATGCAAAGCCTGCAATGGGTCTCGACTCAGAACATCTGCACGGCAGGTTTATGTCAACGGCAAAAACATTCCCGAACTGATAGTAATGTCATTGAAAGATTTGAAAAGCTACTTCTTGACAGTGAGACTGAATGAATATGATTACAAAATTGCTGAAAGATTACTCGATGAAATCAATCATAGGCTTAATTTGCTCAATGACATCGGTTTGGAATATATCAATCTTGCTCGGTTATCGCACACTTTGTCCGGTGGCGAATCGCAACGAATCAGTCTTGCTACTGCATTGGGTTCGGCATTAGTCGGAACTTTATATGTGCTTGATGAGCCGAGCATCGGCTTGCACCCGCGAGATACCATGAAATTGATTAAGATTTTGCTCAAAATTCGCAATCTCGGGAACACGGTCATAGTTGTAGAGCACGACCCTGACGTTATAAAATATGCCGATTACATTATTGATATGGGTCCCGGAGCCGGCGAACATGGCGGAGAAGTCGTTTTCAGTGGGAATTACACCGAATTGTTAGAATCAGATACCTCGCTAACAGGGAGATATTTCTCGAATAAAATTCAATTTGATATTCCGAAAAAGAGAAGAAAAGGAACAGGGAAATTTATAACCGTTACGAAAGCTAAGGAAAATAATCTGAAAATTGATGCCGTGTCATTTCCTGTGGAATGCATTACTGCCGTTACGGGCGTATCAGGCTCCGGCAAAAGTACCTTAGTCAAAGATATTATTTATTCGGGAATTAAAAAGCACCGAGGCGGTTTTCAAGACCATGTCGGCAAATTTGAATCAATTTTGGGATTCGAAAATTTTGACCATGTAGAAATGGTTGACCAAACACCAATCGGCAAATCTTCGCGCTCCACTCCTGCAACATTTGTAAAAGTTTTCGATTTGATTCGCGATTTGTATGCTTCCACTCAAGCATCAAAGCAATTAGGTTGGAAAGCAGGACATTTTTCGTTCAATGTGGCAGGTGGACGATGCGAAACGTGCGAGGGCGAAGGCTATGTAACGATTGACATGCAATTCATGTCCGATGTTTCTTTAGTTTGCGAATCTTGCCGAGGAACTCGATTCAAAAAGGAAGTGCTCGAAATCCGCCACGAAGGCAAAAATATCGTTGATATACTCGATATGACAGTCGAAACCGCTATCAACTTTTTCAAGGATAAGCCGAGAATACTGAAAAAATTGAAAATTTTGGAGGAAGTCGGGCTTGGATATTTGAAATTGGGACAACCATCCACAATGCTTTCAGGTGGCGAAGCACAACGTATCAAACTCGCAAGTCATTTAGATACAAGCGTGAACAGCAAAACGCTGTTTATACTCGACGAACCAACTACGGGATTGCACGTTGATGACATAGCCACGCTTAACACTTGCTTTCACAAGCTCGCAGATGCCGGAAATACGCTAATAATAATAGAACATAATCTGCATGTGATTGCATCTGCAGATTATGTCATAGATTTGGGTCCCGAAGCGGGAGATGACGGAGGTTTGGTAATTGCACAAGGTAGCCCCGAAGAAATTTGCAATGTGGAGCAATCACACACTGCAAGGGCACTAAAAGATTTCTTCAAATCTCTTAAGGTGCGTCAATAAACATCAATTCAGCTCTACGGGTTTTGATACGGTCTTCGTCTTCAAATATGCCCTCTTCATTTTGAGCCAATAATTGCTTTGCGTGCCTGGTGAGTATTTGTGATTCTGGCATTCCGAGCATCATACAATATTTTTTGACAGCTTCGGCTCTTCTTTCAGCTAATCCATCCGTTTCATATTCGTGGAAAAAGCCTGTAATCAGAAACCTTTGCCCTTTATTTTTCTTGCCGTGAGCGACCATTTTGTCTAAAACTTCAGCTGCATCAAGAGTGATATGTGTCGAATCTTCGCCAAAGTAAACGATGAATTTTTTACCTGAGGTAATTGAAGAATGCACACTTTGGCTAAAACTTACTTGAGCGGCAAGCACAAAGAAAACAGCAACGAGTGCTGAAAATAACAAATATTTAATTTTTTGGTTCATAACGATTTTTCTTTTTAAAATTCAACAATACTCTATATGTATAGACACTATAAAATGAAAAAGATTACACTTTGGATAAAAGTTTAATTCAAATTAGCAATAATTTCTTATTTTTATAAAATTATTTTGTTACACAATCAGGTGGAGTTAGCTCTGCAAAAATGGAAGTCCCTCTTATTTTGCTTCTTTACGTAATTGGCATTGGCGCATCACTGTGTTCGGCTATACTAACATACATGTCCAATGATGAAATCAACAGCCTTATAGAACGAAACTACAAAAAAGCACAATCCCTGCAATACATGCAATCCGAGCACGATGAAACACTCAATCCTTTGTTGATAGTCGAAACAGGATTGTATATCTCTTCATCCGTATTCTTAGGATATTATCTATCGGAATTCGGATTTGGATTTGTTAATCTAATTGCGATGTTAATAGCCACAGCATTGATATTAATGTTTTCAAGAACCATAGTTTATGCTTTTGGAGCGGTTTCTGCGGATTCAATTGGTCCGGCGATGACAGCAATCATCAAGTTGTATTTTTACTTGGGCTTCCCGCTATATTGGGTTTTTTCGAAGATGCACGATAATATTCGCGGAAAAAGCACAAGCGATGAAAGTCGTGAAGAAATTTCCGCTTTGGTTGAGTCTGCTCACGAGGATGGATTAATCGAACCCGGCGAATATAGAATTCTCAAAAATATAATGAATTTCAGCGAAGTTTATGTAACAGACGTTATGACTCCGCGAACTGTAATGTTTTCTTTTGATGCAGATAAAACGGTTGATGATGTAGTTAATTTGCCCGAAATTCAGATGTATTCGCGATTTCCAATATGGGAGGGCGAATCTTTTGATGACGGTATATTGGGCTATGTCATGTCCAAAGATATACTTCTTGCTGCGCTCAAGGGCAAAGGTGCCACTAAATTGAGAGATTTTTGCAGAGAAGTTTATTTTATTCCCGAAAATGCTGAATTGGACACCGCTCTTGAGAGATTCCTCAATCGCCGCCAGCATTTATTTGTTGTAGTGGACGAATATGGTGGCGTAGAAGGACTTATTTCCATGGAAGACGTCGTCGAAACTATGCTCGGCGTAGAAATTGTAGATGAGGTGGACAAAGTCGTTGACTTGCGATTGCTTGCCAAACAACGCCGAGATAATAGAATTGCATCAAAATTCTAAAAAGATTTTGTTTTGTCCGAAAAAAGTCGTATTTTTGTAATCTGTTTTTTCGGGGTGTAGCGCAGTCCGGTTAGCGCACCTGGTTTGGGACCAGGGGGCCGGGGGTTCGAATCCCTCCACCCCGACAAAATTTTACTTTTTCTTGTTTGCTTGTATCAAATCTTGCCCAAATGAAATCGCTTCCATAGCAGCTATTGACAGCTTATTCTCCAATTTCCCGAATTTCTTAGTATAATCTTTGCGGCTCAAATCAATTACCTTGAGTGCTTCTTCGCGTCCGTATGTATGCGTAATTTCGCATCTTTGCATCTGATGCCCGGGCATATCCTTATAAGTAAGGAAATAGTGCTTCAAACGCGTCACCAGCGAAGCCGGAACGTCAGCAATATCTTTCCATTGCGAATAAACTTCATCCTGTTTAAGCACAGCAATGATTTTATCGTCTGCCTCTCCACCGTCAATCATCCTGAATCCACCGATTGGGATAGCCTGAAGAATAATATTGCCATACATTATATTCCGCTCGGTCAGAACGCAAATATCCAATGGGTCGCCATCACCGATAATGTCAGTTCGTCCGGTTTTGTCATTGCAATAATCAGCCACTGATTTCCAGCAATAAGTCTGAGGCACGAAACCGTAAGGAGCCGGGATAATGTTAGAGAATTTTTGAGGTCTGTCGAGTTTCAAATACCCTGTTTCCTTGTCCAATTCATACTTCAAAGTGTCCGAAGGTACTACTTCGACAAATACAGTCACAATGTCGGGTGCATCCTCGCCAATGTTAATACCATGCCAAGGATGAGATTTGTAGCGTAATCCCGCTAATTTCCAAAAGTCTTTCAGTGTATCCATTTCATTTCCGCAAAAAAAAATATATCTAAACTATTACTTATTTCGTTACTACAACAAAAGTATTCTTTTTCTTTTATATTTACTTTTATATTTTACTTTTTATAGTTACCTTTTTTGGGATTAATCGTCAGAATAATATGGAAATAAACGAGTTTACGGCAAAGGTTATGCCGGTAAAAGACAGGTTGTTCAGATTTGCTAAGCGAATGTTGAACAATCATGACGAAGCTGAAGACGTGGTCCAGGATGTAATGATGAAATTATGGATTAACCGCGAATCTTTAGAGAAAAAACAGAGCGTGGAGGCGTTTGCTATGGCTATGACCAAAAACTTATGTATTGACAGATTCAGAAGCAAGCATTTCCAGACCGTACACTCGGGGTTAGACATTACGGAGTTAAATTTGCAGGAAAAAGATATATCGCCGCTCAGAAAAGCCGAATTAGCGGATGCAGTCGAAATTGTAGGAAAAGTAGTCGAACAATTGCCGGAGAATCTAAAGATGATTGTACAACTTAGAGACATCGAGGGACTCAGCTACCAAGAAATTGCCGAGATTATGGACATGAACATTAACACTTTGAAAGTAAATCTTTCCAGAGCAAGAAAAAAAATAAGAGAATTTTTGAATAACAATTATAATTATTACTACAATGAAGCATAACATTGATGAAATCAAGCTGTTGCTTGTAAAATTCTACGACGGCGAAAGCTCTTTGGAAGAAGAGAACGTCATCAACGAATTTTTTGAACAGTCAGAAGTTCCTAAAGAACTTATGACTGAAGCCGCACAGTTCAGATTCTACAAAGCCGAATCTGCAATTGTTGCTCCCGGAGATGACTTCGAAAAACGACTAATCAATTCGATTAACAGTTACGAAGCAACTTCGAAGATTGTAAAATCTCGCAACTATATGTACTATTCGAGTGCCGCCGCAGTCGTTCTGATAGCTGTTACCTTGTTCTTTACTGTTTTTCAGCAAAGTAAGGATTTGGAAAATGTCTATCACAACGAAAGCGACCCCGAACAAGTATATTACGAAACGGCAAAAGCTTTGCAAATAATTGCAGAGCGTATGGATGCCGCTACAAGCGACCTCGACAAATTGAATATGGTCGAGCAAGGTCTTATGGGATTGGGAACATTCTCACTTGTCAATTTTGACGATAATAATTTCAATAATAATTAAGGGGATTTCATGACAAAATTAATACACATTGCTTTTTTCTTTTTCTTTGCCACACTTTTTGGGTACGCTCAAAACGAATCGTTGGATAAATTAATCGAGAAATTTGGCTCCAAAGAGGGCTTCACTACGGTTAGTTTGAACGACCCTGCAGTAATGCTTTCGGAAATGTCGGATGTAAAAGACCAAGGAGCTCTCAAAAACGCCTTGGCAGGAGTCGAGAATCTTAAAGTGCTTTCGTTTGCCATCGGGAAATCAAAAAAGCCCGGTGAAGGTCTTTTATTTATCAAAGATGTCCGGAAATTCCAGCCAGGTGCAGGCTTTAGTACAATCATGAATATGAATGACAAAGAAAGCAACATCAAGGTAATGGTCAAAAAACAGGGCGAAAAAATCTCCGACTTCGTGATGACCGTTGCAGGACCACAAGAAGCTGTCATTATCTGGATGAACGGTACAATCAATCTCAAACAGATTTCGACCATCGGCAAATTGCTCAACATCAAGGGAGCAGACAAGATTAAAGATTTGGAGTAATTTTTTTTTTGCTTCTTTCAAATCTCAAATTTAAAGGTACGGCTTCCGTACCTTTTTTTTTGTGCGAAAACCCAAGAAACCTCACCCCGACATTCTCCGAAGGAGAGGGAGAAAGACAAACATAGCCCACGGTTTTAACCGTGGGTGATGAAAAAGCTGCTCCTTTGAATCCCTCTTGACTCCGAAGGAGTCATATGTTTATAGCAAAACGTTAATTATTTAAATTCGACCTCTACGAGGTCGCATCGAACCGAACATCAATCATCATTTCTATAAACATGTAACCTCTTCGAGGTTAAGATGTTCCGGTTTTGTTAAAGACGGGACGGAAAAAACTTTCCGGAGAAAAGATTCTCCCTAAATGTATAGACAATCGAAATTGTCAAATTTACAGAAAAAAACACTTTTTATATATATGATGACACTTCAAACCCAAAAAAGGAACAAAATATTTAGATTTTTTTTGTTTAGTCCTAAAAAAAGTTGACAAAAACCAAATACAAATCCCCCTTAATCCCCCTTTGAAAGGGGGAAAGCGAGCTTGCGAGCAGGGGGATTTTTATATTTTTCTCACCCTGAGATTTTTTTGCTGTTCATGTGTCATAGTGTATAGATAGCTGATTGTTTTTTGAAATATAGTGCATTTTGAGTTCATGAAACTGTCTAAATTCAGAATATTCATTATATTTGAAAGAAACGTTGGATTCAAACATATTTTTACGGGATTTTATATGAGAAAATTTTATACACTCGTACTGCTGGCTTGTCTATATGTGACATCGTGTATTGATGAGCCTGTTGTTGAAGCACCGATAGTTGCTGATGGCAAGATTGTTGGGTATGTGCATGATAACAAAACTCTGGAACCGCTGCAAAATGCCTTAGTATCCTCGGAACCGGCAACAGAATCGGTTCTGTCTGATAGCGAAGGATATTTTTATCTGGGCAACGCCAGTCCCGGAACATATAGAATTATCGCGACTAAGGAAGATTACTACCTTGGCAATGTCAGTATTAGTGTCAAATCCGACAAGGAAACCCGCGCCTACGTGAAGCTAACAGCCAAAGTTGATGCAAATAATGCTCCCGAGCTGCCAATCATTGAATTTCCGGCAAGTGGTGCCTTGGTCTATGACGACACAACAAATATTGTTTGGAGTTGTATAGATATTGACGGCGATAAATTGACATATGATGTCTATTGCGACACGGTCAATCCTCCGATATACAAAGTGGCAAATAGAATAAGCAAAAGCGAATTTCATGTGGAAAACCTTAAAGATTCGATGAAATATTATATTAGAATTGTAGCCTACGACATTTACGACGCAATGACAGAAAGCGACGTCTCGCATTTTACAACAAGGTTCAGAACACAATTTGATTTAAATGATGTCGAACTCTACCTATCATTCAACGGTCATACTTTAGACCAAGGGAAATATTTGCTCCAAACCGCACCTCACAATATTCAATTTGCTCAAGACCGCAACGGTGTTGAAGATGGTGCTGTCTATTTTAATGGTACATCGTCGAAAATATCAATACCGAGCGATTTGACAAATATTGGCGAAGATTATACCATAATGTTCTGGATATTTCCTGATAACTCAATGGGTAAAACTAATAAAACCGATAACAATATCTTTGGTAAATGGGGACCGATAGCTCCGGCAAATGCAAGCTATGTTTTCTACATTTACAGCACAAATACATTTTATTTCAGAGTGTGTGATGGCGAAAGTTACGAAAGTCATGTAAAGGCGCCAATACCCGCAAAAGCTATTTGGACGCATATTGCCATAGTTTCAAATAAGGGGAGAATGGTTTTATATGTAAATGGAAATATGATTTCAGAAATTGTATCCGGTAATCCGCAAAAATCCGGGCTACCATTGGTAATAGGCGCAAGCGACGACGGCTCCTCATATTTCAGAGGTAGAATTGATGAATTTTATATGCTCTCGAAACCACTTGACCATGTATCAATCAAAAAGATGATGCAGTATTAGATTTGGGGAAACAGAGTGAGAGATGGGTCTGAACTATGAATTGTATGATTGATATGATTTTTATGATTACATTTTGTTCCGTCAGGTGTAACACCTGACGGGACGAAGAAAGTATATAATACGGAGTAGTTATGAATTTAAATTTTTTGCTTTTTATTTTATTAGTTACACTAATCGCTTCATGTGATGAACTTGTAAATTCTTGTGATAGCAAGCAATTTATAATATTTGGAAATGATTATGGTATAATGAGCGATCCTAACAGTTATTCTAAATTAAATAAGACCCAAAAAGGAAACATAATAGACGGAGATATAGTAAAATATGGAAACAACTCGGATTTTATTGTAGCTATTCAAAAACCTGTTTATGAAATTAAAGATAAACTACGTGAAGAATACCGACCTGACCTTCCCCCAATAGAGTGGACATTAGGAAAAGAGATGAAAACTAGTTAGATTTGAGAAAAACGGAGGTCAAAAATGGAAAAAGTAAAAAGAACATACGACAAAGAATTTAAAATAAATACTGTAAAACTGATATTAAGCAAACAAAAGCGAATATCGGAATTATCAAGAGAACTTGGTATAAACGAAAATACCTTGCATCTCTGGAAGCAACGGTATTTGAAAGATGCTGAAGGTGCATTCCCCGGTAAAGGACACCAAAGCCCTATAGATTCAGAGCTTACAAGGCTTAAGCGAGAGAATCGGGTTTTAAAAGAGGAGCGAGACATATTAAAAAAAGCACTCGGCATATTTTCAAAAGAATAGAAGATAAATACTCCTTTGTGGAAAAGCACTGCTCAGAATATGCAGTATTGAGAATATGCCGGGCAATAGGAGTATCAACGAGCGGGTACTATAAATACAAGCAAGGTAAAACAAGCAATCGAAAGAATGCAGACAAATTAATTAATAAAGAAATAAAGGAGATATTTGAAAAGAGCCGCCAAGTTTACGGGTCGCCCAGAATAACACAGGCATTGCGTCGTAAAGGCATCATGATAGGTAAGAACAAGGTTGCAAGACTGATGCGAGAGCAATCTTTAAAATCAGTCGTAAAGCGAAAATTTAAAGCAACTACCAATTCAAATCATAGTCTTCCGGTGGCTGAGAATCAATTAAAACAGAATTTTACAACAATAAGCCCAAATAAAGTATGGGCATCGGATATAACATATATCTGGACACGAGAAGGCTGGCTTTATCTAGTCGTTGTAATTGACATATTTACAAGACAGATAATCAGCTGGCGAGTTGACACAAGATTAAGCAAAGCGTTTGTACATTCTGCGATAGAAAAGTCAATCACGGAAAGGAAGCCCAAGCAAGGATTGATTTTTCACTCAGATAGAGGTGTGCAATACGCAAGCAACGAGGTACGCAATCTGCTTGAAAATAATCATATATCGCAAAGTATGAGTAGAAAAGGCAATTGTTATGACAATGCAATAACAGAAACATTTTTCCATACATTAAAAATGGAATTAGTTTACCAAACACGATTTAAAACAAGGAGTGAAGCTGAGATGATGATATTCGAGTATATTGAAGTGTTCTATAACAGACATAGGATGCATTCCAGTTTGAATTATTTATCTCCGCTAGAATTTGAACAACAATTTTTTAGTAACAAATAATCTCTTATATTTGTGTACACAAAACTGGGGGAAGATCAACCTTTAAAATTTGATGTTAAAAAAACTTTAGTAAGACAAAGCAAACTTTACTATTACTGGATTGTGGAAATACATACTGATAAAGTACATGGTCCAATGAATCTTGAAGAATTTGCTATCAAATGCAGGGAATTAGGTGTCCCAAGAGATATTAAATTGATAAAATTAAGTGATAATTGATAATGAGAGCAGAATGAAGCATACAAAAGAAAACGCAAAAAACGCGAAGAAGCCCCATGTCTTGTCCTGAAATAAGTTGACAAAAAAAAAGGGGTTGATTTGCATCAACCCCGTTTTTGTATATTGAAATGCTGTCCAAATCTTAATATTCGGGATAGAATTTGCTACGACTGTCAACAATTTTAGCGTCTTCTTTCACTTTTTGGAACCATTGGAAAAATACAGCACCCTTTGTGGCAACTTGCAATTCAGCTTTGTATTCTTTCATTGCCGCTGTGATTTCTTCGTCTGTTGGCTTGGTGACATTTTCGACTGATATAATATAATAGCCGTTTTCGCCGCGGAAAGGACCAATCAGTTTGTTAGTTTCGGAATTAAAGACTGTTGCAGCAAAAGCCGCATCTTGACCAAATCCGGGAACAGTAGGAGTGTTATTGAAAGCACTCAAAGTTTGAATTTTACCGGCTAATTCTGTATCTTGTTCAGCAGCAGCTTGAAGCCCGCCGAGTGCTTTAATTCTATCAAAATATGGAGCAATTTGTTCGGCAAGCATGTCTAATTGTTTCTTTTTGATAATCTTGCGTGAAATTTCTTCGCGGACATCATCCAAAGCTTTGATGCCAATTTCCTTAGCATCAGCAACTTGCGCCAAAACAACACCGTATCTTTCCATTTCGACAGGTTCGATTACAAAGCCAACCTCTTCAGAGAAAGAAATATCGGATAAGCGTTTTGAGCCTAACACAGGAATGTTGGCTTCAAAATATTGGCTTTCTTTCACTTCCAATCCCAATCTTACTGCTACTGTATCGAAGGAGAGACCGTCTTGAACTTGGCTCTTGATTGAATGAGCGTCACGGAATAACTGAGATTTCGTGGCTGTACTCAATGTTGGCGACAATCTCAACTCGCTATATTTGAGTTCTTCTGAGCGTTTATCGTCAACTTTGATTATATGAAATCCGAACTGAGATTCGACCGGACCGACAATATCTCCGACTTTAGCAGCAAATGCAGCAGCTTCGAACTCAGGCACCATGCGTCCTTTGCCGAAAAATCCAAGGTCGCCGCCACGTTGTCCGGAGCCCGGGTCTTTTGAATATTGCATTGCAAGAATAGCAAAATTATTAGGATTGCTTCTCGCATCACGCAATATGCGATTAGCTTCAGCTCTTGCACTATCTTTGTTATTGTCAAAATTTATCAGAATATGACTTGCTTTGACCACTTCGTTTTCGCCACTTCGGACATCATCTACTCTTAAGAAGTAAGTTCCATCGGGGCGATTAATCGGACCGGCTACTTGACCGGGTTTGAGTATGCTCAATATGCCATAAACTTGCGGGTCAATTTCTTCGACCATCAAATAGTTGTGAGTCGTACCATTATACTCGCTCAATTTAATATCGAATATGCTATCTTTTGCGGCATCAGTTCCGGCTGCCATCAATTCATCAGATACGTTTTTAGCTCTGCGTTCCGAACGAGCCGAATCCTCAGTCGAAGGTACTAAAGGCATCACAATATATTTAATTTTGCGTTGTGGTTTCTGTTTGTATAATTTTTTGTTCTTGTTATAATACTCTTCGATTTCCTCTTTTTTGGCTTCCATAGCTTGTTGGGGCAAATCTCTGATTGTCAATGGAAAAAATCTCACATCTGCAGTACTGTTTTCTTGGACGAATTTCATACGTGCATATTCCGAAGAAATAATTGAACTACTTGTTGCTACTGCAGCCGTCAATTCTTCTTGTTTCAAAACTTGCTCAACGTATTTTTGGATACGGAACAAATCTTTACGGAAATTGCTTACTGCTAATTCTTTTTCAGCAACCGGAATTTGAGTTGGGTCGCCACCCATATAATTAACATAATTTTCAGGTTTGGTAACCAGTTCAAGATATGTAGCACGCATGAAGTTGCCGGCACTATCCGAAAACATTTGCTTTAGGAAATCGGGCGGATTGTCTATCAATTGCTCTCTTATTTGATTATCGGTAATCATTATACCGAAATTCTTGATTTGTTGTTCGAGTAGAGCTTCATCAACCAAAGCTTGCCAAACACGTTGGCGGATAGCATTTGCATCTGACGTTTGACCTGATTTTTCGGCTTCACGCTTTGCATTTTCTTCCTCGTCTTTGATTCTCTGTTCATACTCAAGGTAATAAATTGGTGTCCCGTTTACTGTTGCAATTACTTGAGTTGTCGGATCACCGGTTGTACCTCTGACACCTTCAATTACTGTAGGGTCACCGATAGTAAAAAAGGCAACCAGTAAAACCGCAAAAACTCCAAATACATACGGCGACATTCTTCTTATGTTTTGTAACGTTCCCATCAGTTCGTTATCTCCATTTTATAATAATTTTATAATCTTTCTAACAAAAGCATTTTAATTCAATCTACAAAACTAATACATAGTAGCTTAATAACCAATTGTTATTAGACTAAATATAAAAAAAATATTTTTATTGAGTAAATTTGAAAAAATAATTTGGATAGTATATAATAATTTTGTATATTACTTTTAGCAGAAAACAAAAGCTCAATAAGTGGAGGAACAGAAATGAAAATCTCTATGTATGCACCCAAAGCTATAATCGCAATAGCACTTAGCTTAGTTCTGACATTGACACTAAACAGCCAAGAGCGACCACAAATCAACTTAAATTCTTCACAGAATGAGATGAATACTGATTTGAACGTTGGTTTCATCACTTTCGATTTTGACTTGTCCCAACAAAATTTCCTACAATTATACACCGAACATTACGAATTTGACTACTACGTCCCGAACAATAAAGGAATTTCAATTACACTTGAAGAGATAGAATTCGAGCTGCTATACGACAAAGACTACACTTTTCTCGAAGACGTTTATAATAAGTTCTATGAAATGAATTCGCAGCAGAGCGGGGTTCATTTTGACTTTTCGCGAATTGACTTTACCGATTTTTACAAGACCAAAAGCATTGATGAATTTGAAAAGCTGCTCGAGAAGTCAAAAACGGAATTCAATCTTGCGAACATTGACTTTGCATCCTTCATGAAAAACGGATTCGACGAAAGCAAATTTGGTGTTTATAATATCTTTGCTTTCAATCTCAACGACCAAGACTTCAAACATTTGTATTGCACTGCTTTCGATAAGGCTTTAGTAGCCACAAAAGGTGAATTCAAACTTTGCAGAGAGATGATTGAAGATGCAATCAAATCACAATTCTCGTCAGAGCAATTGGCGATGGTCGAAAAATTTTCGCAAATCGAAAACGATACAGAGAAGGTTTACCTGAGAGTCAGCCCTAATCCTGTTTCTTCGGTTGCAAATATTTTTTATGAAGTTGAAACAATATCTCAAATCGTTATTCGTGTTTATTCATGTGTTGGTTATGAGGAGGCTGTAATAGTAAATGAGTATTCAGCTCCGGGCTCAAAACAAGTGAGTTTTAACGTATCGAGTTTAAGTAACGGCGTTTATGTGTTGCAAATGATTATGGATTCGAGGGCTTTCAGCACTAGACTTATAGTAGCTAATTAAAAATCGCCGCATAGTATTTTGGGTTCAGACTTTTTGGATTTATGTTTTACGTTTTTTGGATTTATGTTTCACATATATTAGAATCTTGTTTATGTACTTTTGAATCATGTCTCATGTTTTTAGATTTATGTTTCATTTTTCTATATTTATGTTTCATTTTTTTGGATTTTGTTTTACGTATTTGCTTTTTTTCTCTATTACAGAATACTATGCGGTTTTTTATTTCTTGTAATAGTTGAATTGAAATCTCAAAGATTGATTTAAAATAGGTTTTAATAGGTTAACCGTACAGTATGAAAATGCTGTACGGTTTTTCTTTTATATGATAAATTCGAGATTGTTTCGTTGTACTATACATATTTGTTAACCAATCGAGAACGAAATTGAAAATAGGCAAATTTGAATTAAAGTCACTTGATACTGGCTTGTTTGCATTAGATGGCGGGGCTATGTTCGGAGTGATACCAAAAAATCTTTGGTCTAAGAAATACAATCAGGGCGACGAGTTCAACCGCATTCCACTCGCATCGCGCCCTTTAGTCATCACTTTTGACGATAAAAAAATATTAGTTGACAACGGCAACGGAACAAAATATGACGATAAGTTCGTTTCGATGTACAACATTGACCTTGAAAAATCCGAGATTCGCAACACACTGACCCAATCCACAGGCATTAAAGCCGAAGAAATCACCGATGTAATTCTGACTCATTTGCACTTCGACCATTGCGGTGGTTCGACTGAAATGGTAAATGGTGAGGCTCAACCAGTATTCGGCAATGCCAAATATTATGTTCAGAAAAAGCATCTCGAATGGGCAAAATCACCTTCGGTTAAAGATAGAGCTTCGTTCATGCCAGAAAATTACCAACCCTTAATAAATGAAAATGTCTTGGAATTTACTGACGGTGAAGGAGAAATTTTCCCCGGTATCAGCGTAATACCAATTCATGGGCATACAAGTTTTATGCAAATGATAAAGATTACCGATGGGGGCGAGACCTTGCTCTATTGTGCCGACTTAGCTCCTACAACGGCTCATTTGGGAATTGCATACGGAATGGGCTACGATAATTTCCCGCTTACGACAATCGAGGAAAAGAAGAAATACTTCACTCAAGCGGCTGAGGAAAATTGGATTATTTTTTTCGAGCATGACGCATTCACTCAAGCGGTCAGAATCGAAAACGGACCCAAAGGATTCGTTGTCAGAGAAAAAGTGCAAGGATTTTGATGGATATCGAACTAAATCACCCCAAAACTGTTAACATCGGTGGCGAAAGCTTCGTTGAGATTTGCCGCGTTGATGAAATCATCGACAACAAGGGCAGAAAAATCCAATTTACGGGCGACGATGATTTCCAACTTGCACTGTTTAAAATTGACGGAATTTACTATTGCGTTGATAATATTTGCCCTCATCGCCATGCAGACCGTATTCACGAGGGAATCATCAAAGATTTGACCGTGATGTGTCCTTTGCATGGATGGACATATTCGCTTGATACAGGGAAAAACGTTGATATACGGCAAGGAATCAAGAATTTGAACACTTATAAAGTGGAAATTATTGACGATATGATTTATGTCCAAAAGCCAAGTTTCCAAATCCCACTTTGGAGACGATAATGTCGTTCGAAACAATCCTCAAAAACAAGATAAAGTTTCACGCTTCAGAGCTTGGTTTTTTGGATTTGAAAATCGCACAAGCTACAGAATTACTCGCCGAATCGGCTAATATGCAAAAATGGTTAGAAGACGGTATGCACGCAGATATGCAGTGGCTCGAACGAAACCAAGACAAGAGACGCAACATTGGGCTTGTGCTCGAAAATGCAAAATCTGTAATAGTATTGAGCCATTCTTACTTCACAGGTGTTGATTATCCGCAATCCGAAATCGAAGCCGGTAAAGCAGGAAAAATTTCAAGATATGCTTGGGGCGATGATTACCACGATGTTTTGATGCCGAAAATTAAACAAATCGAATCGGTCATAAGCCAAGATTTCCCCGATTCAAAGAATCTTTGCTACATAGATACCGGTCCAATACTCGAAAAACAGTGGGCTGCAAGAGCAGGAATCGGATGGCAAGGCAAAAACAGCCTTGTGCTATCGCCGGATTACGGCTCATACTTTTTTCTGTGTGTAATCATTTCTACAGTCGAATTCGAGCCGGATACTGCAATTGCGGACAAATGCGGAACATGTGTCAAATGTATAAAAGCCTGCCCGACAGATGCAATTGTTGCGGACGCAGTCATTGATTCGCGAAAATGCTTGTCGTATTGGACAATCGAAGCAAAGCATCATATAGATATTCCGACCGAGATTTCCGAAAAAATGGAGGGCTGGATTTTCGGTTGTGATATTTGCCAAGAAGTTTGCCCTTGGAATAAAAACAAGCCCAAAATAACAGACTTCGCATCCTTTTTGCCACGCGGAGGCAGTACAGTATTGCATCATGACGAAGTTGTACAGATGACCCAAGTCCAATTTAGCGAGAGATTTCGGAAATCGCCAATCAAAAGGTTAAAACTGCTCGGTTTGATACGAAATTCAAAAACTTTAAATTTATCGGATAATATAAAATAATCAAAAAAAATTAATTCTTGATTTCACACTTTTTATTAATTTAGTAAGCCGAAAATTTTGGAATCGGCTTTTTATTATAAAAATTAGTAAAATTATGAATTCAGAATTAAAAAAGAAGACTTCATTTCGGGATTTCCCCCCCACGTATTGGGTAGTTATAGTATTTGAATTTTTCGAGCGAGGCGCCTATTACGGCGTTATGAGTATTTTATCAGTATATTTGACTGATATGCTCGGTTTCTCCAAAACCGAAGTTGGAACGATTAAAAGTACAATTCAACCCTTGCTTTACTTCTTGCCGATTTTATCGGGTGCAATCGCCGACAGATTGGGCTATCGTAAAACTTTGATGGTGGCATTCACACTGCTTGGTATCGGATATTATCTCACTGCACAGGTAACTGATTATCTTGCAGTATTTGTATTTTTAATCATAATGGCTTTCGGCGCCGGTACTTTTAAACCGATTATTTCGGGTACAATTGCAAAAGTCACAGACGAAGGCAATAGCGCCCTTGGATTTGGCATTTTTTATTGGTCAATCAATCTTGGTGCTTTTATTTTTCCATTAGTAGTTGTACCCTGGCTCAAATCAATGGATTGGTCTTATGTGTTGATTATGGCAGCAATTGTAACTTCATTAATGCTTATACCAACATTGTTCTTGTATAAAGAGCCCGAAAGAGAAAAAATTGACGATTCGGATAATTCCATATTTGCAATTTTCGGCGATATTGGAAAGAAAATCGGCTTAGTTTTCATGGACTGGCGCTTTATGCTTTTCATCTTTATCTACTCATGGTTTTGGATTTTATACTTCCAAATGTTTGATTCAGTCTTGTGGTACGTCCAACAATTTGTTGACGCTACGGCTCTGAATAACTTCGTACATTCCGTTACGGGATTGGATTGGAAATTTGATGTAGAGCACGTTACCGTTGTGAATGCTTTTACGATTATCGTGTTGCAACTGTTAGTTTCATCAATAGTTAAAAATACAAAGGCTCTTCCCACCTTAATTGTAGGGATTTCGATGGGAACTGTTGGTATGGCAATATTGGCTTTCAGCAATAATATTTGGGTCTTCTTAGCCGGTATAATCTTGTTTTCAATCGGCGAAATGACCGCACATCCTAAATATATATCGTATTTGGGTCTGATTGCTCCCAAAGATAAAAAAGCTACTTATATGGGATTTGGATTTTTGTATGGATTCTTCGGTTCATTCGTCGGTGGCTATTTAGGTGCATGGTTATACGTTAAGTTAGTTGACAATCCGATGATTGCATTCGTTCGTAATAGTGTGCCTAGTGCTAATATAAGCGATGATATTAAAATTCCTAAATTAATAGAAATAGCCGAAGGTGCAGGAATCACGAAAGATCAAGTTTCAGCACATGCACATACTGCAGAATTGTGGTTGCTTTTCAGCGGAATAGGTGTATTTTGCATAATAGGATTGCTTTTGTATCAAAAATTCATAGGTGCGCGTGAGTCATCTAACTTTTAAAATGGGAAATAGTTTGAATTTAATAAAATCTGTGCTTCTTTTAACAATAGTTATCATTCTTTCTTCTTGTTCCGAAAGCCGTAAAGGAGAATCGGAAGAATATGAAGATGAAATTAGTGAAAAATTAGACAAAGCTCATAGAGATTCGGTCGAATTAGCTGAATTAATCGCTAAACACGATATATACCCGCTTATAGAGTACGAGCATATTGTGATTCGCGACAATAAGCATTTGGGTGAAATTCGTGAACAGTTCAAATTAGACAAGGAGAACCCATCTATAAACAAAGCATTCTTGACGCTTAATCGAAAAGAGAGGCGCTTCGTGAAAGTTGGAGATACAATTGTCGTCCCTAAGGAATATTTCGATGACATGTGCGCATATTCGGTTTTTCCGCAATATTATCACGGAGCTCGCGATATACCCAAGTTAATTCTGGTATCTAATCGTTGGCAAGCTTATGCTTGTTATGAAAATGGTGTGCAAGTGAGGTTTGCTGCTGCAAATACCGGCAAAGAAAAAACACCAACTTTTCCCGGGAGATACGCTTTAGTTTGGAAACAATTAGTTCGGAAATCATCTTTAGACAGCACTTGGATTATGCCATTCACATGGAATTTTCACCGTTATGCCGGAAGTGCCTTCCATAAATTTGATATGCCGGGCTATGCTGCATCGCATTCATGCGTAAGGCAATTTCTTGACGATGCTGAATGGCTCTACAATTGGGGGCAACGCGGCAAATTGGATTCGAATAATCATTTCATCCACTTGACCGGAACACCGGTTCTGATACTTGATGTATTCGATTTTACACGTCCGAAAACCGGTCCATGGTTCGCACTCAAATCCAATAAAGATTTTATAATTAAGGTGCCCGAAAACCCGATGGAATTTGAAGAGGCATATATTCCGATACAGCAAATACCTAAAACTTCACGCGGAATTTTACCTGACAGAAACAGATACATTGTTGCCGAAGATACTTTGCGAGCCAGAGGTCATATCCGAGAAGGAGTGAAATTGACAGAATCTGTTGACTTCAACGAAGTAAGACGCAAGAAAAAAGCTGCAAAACTAAAAAGCGAAGCAGAGAAAGCAAAAGAAGCCGAAGAAGCAGATTCGAAATATGACTCAGACCCTGAATTCAACCGGCAAGCGCAAGATTCTAATTCAGTTAGATAAATTGCGTACTTTTGTAGTTTATAATTTTTCCGGAAGCTACAATTAGTGAAATCTTGGAAAGCAGAGTTGATGCTATTCTCGGCAACCTTAATTTGGGGAGCTACATTTATTTTCACAAAGGTTGGGCTTGACGATTGCCCGCCATCACTATTTGTAATTTTGCGATTTTGCATTGCTCTGCTTCTTTCATTAGCATTTTTCGGAAAGCATCTCAAATCAATTGACCGCGTAATTTTCAAACGAGGAGCAATTCTCGGTTTGCTTTTCGGAGGTGGATTTTTGCTCCAAACATATGGATTGAGCTATACAACTGTATCCAAATCCGCATTTATTACCGGCATGACTGTCCCGATTACTCCATTCGTATTTTACCTGATACAACGAAAACCAATTCAGTTATGGTCAAAAATTGGTGTCGGAGTGTCGTCAATCGGCTTGTACATTTTTACCGACCCAAGCATAGACAACATCAATTTCGGCGATTTCCTCACGCTGCTCTCCACATTCTTTTGGGCGTTTTACATCACATTGATGGATAAATATACCAAGAACAATCGCGGATTCAATCTTACGGCTGCTTACGTTGTAATGCAATTCGTAGCCGCAACACCGCTTGCGGTAATTTCCTTTTTCATACTTGATTTTGGCGATGTTTATTTCAATCCTACAAAAGACCTCTTCATCGCACTCGCTTTCAATGGCATTCTTGCATCATTTTTTGTGACCTTCATACATACCGGCGTCCAAAAATACACGACACCTATCAAAGCGGCATTGATATTCTCACTCGAACCCGTAATCGCCGGGTTCATAGCAGCACTTACACTGCAGGAATACTTAAACCTTCGCGAATATATCGGTGCTTCAATCATGATGGCAGGACTTTTCATTTCCGAAATCGGCGGCTTCTTTGAAAAACGGCGGAAATAAAATTGAGTAAACTCTATTCAAATATAAATTTAAAGCTAACGTTTTTTCCAAGTATAAGGGCTGATTCAGATGCAAGAATAGAGGAGATTAAAATATATGAAAGCTCAAGAATTTGACAAAAAATTTGACGATGGGGAAGACCTCACGTCTTATTTGGATATTAAAAAGTCGAAAAAAACATCTCGTGAGATGAAACGAGTAAATGTTGATTTGCCACTTTGGATGATTGCTAAACTCGATGATGAAGCAAATCGGCTCGGAGTTACTCGCCAATCAATAATCAAAGTATGGCTTGCAGACAAGTTAGAAAGTAATTTGCAAGAGTAAGATTTTATATTTTAATACTAATGCTCGGTAAAGTTCTACATTTTTAACTACATTTGAATTATGAATTTAGACGAAAAAAATAAATATAAAAATGACTTCAAAAGTGAGCTTGACAAATTTGCCGACAAGCTTGAAAAATATGTTTCGACTGACAATGGCGACTGGACAGTAAAAGGATTTATTGACGTATACAAAAACATCTATACAATTTCTTCAGACACCAAAATCGTTTCTAAAATTCTTGAAATACATATTTTCCCTCAAATCTTACAGTTTGCCGATAGTATCGGTTACAATATTATTCTTGCTGAGAAGCAAAATTGGTATCCCGACCTTACTTTTGTAAACAAGAAGAACGAGGACGTCAAATTCGCTCTTGACATCAAAACAACTTTCAGACGAAACAACAAAACAGCTGGTTTTACACTTGGAAGTCACGGTGGCTATTTCAAGGAAAGAGACAAAGACAAAAACATACAGTTTCCATACAGCCAATACACAGGTCATTATTGTTTAGGTGTAATTTACACTCGGACGGACTTTGCAGATGACATTTCAAACACTGAAATTTATCAAGTTAAAGAACTTCAAGAGGAATATGAAACACCAAACAAAAAAGTTGGACAACGGGAAGTAACAACTGTAAAGAATTTGAAATCTATAACCTCAGTAATCAAGAACTTCGACTTTTTCGCAGCAGAGAAATGGAAAATTGCAAGCGACAAACAAGGTTCCGGGAACACTGCAAATATTGGCTCAATTTTGGACATTGACGACTTGAAAAATGAGAATGGAATTTTCAGTCAGTTGGGTGAAGAATGGTTTGACGAATATTGGATAAATCACGGTACTGCCACGATGGTAAAAGACGGTGTCGCTACCAAAATCACGACACTTAAAGCTTTCTTGGAGTTTAAAGGAAGAACTGACCTTTGGGATAAAATTGTTTCAAGAACCTCAAGGGCAAAATCGAAATGAAAGTATTCGTCCCACCAATAAAAAGTCAGGGAATAAAAACTAAGTTAGTCCCTTGGATTATGGAACTTGCACCAAAGGTTAATGGCAAATGGATTGAGCCATTTTTGGGAACCGGAGTAGTAGCTTTCAATTCCGGCTACAAAAAGGCAATTCTTAACGACACGAATCCTCATATCATTAATTTCTACAAAGGTGTTCAGCAAAAGACAATCACTGCACCTTTGATGAAACACTACCTCGAAAAAGAAGGCGAGCTTTTATTCAAAGCCGACAATAATGGCTATGAGCATTATCTGAAAGTCAGGACAAGGTTCAATAGTGGAGAATTTTCACCTTATGACTTTATTTTTCTTTCCCGTGCAGGTTTCAATGGTATGATGAGGTTTGGTAGTAAAGGAAATTGGAACATTCCGTTTTGCAAAAAACCTGAAAGATTTGCTCAAGCATATATTACTAAAATAACTAACCAACTTGCGACAGTTTCGCAAATTATTCAGCCCGAACCGGACTGGACTTTTTACAACAAGTCATTTGAACATATTATTCCACTTGCGACAAAAGACGATGTTATTTATTGCGACCCACCATACTATGGCAGACACGTTGATTATTACAACGGATGGACAGAACAAGATGAAGAACTTTTGTTTAAGCTATTGACTGAAACAAAAGCAAAGTTTATCCTTTCAACTTGGCATCATAATGACTGGCGCGAGAATGAAATGATAAATAAATTTTGGAGTAATTTCAACATTGTAACTAAAGACCATTTTTATCATAACGGTCCTAATATCGAAAACAGACGTACAGTTGTAGAAGCGTTAGTTTGTAATTTCGATACAGACCACATCACTTCACATAATCACGGCTTGAAAAAGAGACCTGAACAATTAGCATTGCAACTTGTAGTAGCTTAATTCCGCCTATTCAAAATCACATCAAAACTTTCTCCGCACATTTTGCGGAGATTATTTTGTTTTTGCGGAGAATAATGAATCCCCCCTACCCATCCCTACCCCAAAGCGACATCCAAAAGCATCATTATAGCAAAACCGAGCATCGCGCCAATCGTTGAAGTGTCGGTGTCGTTTCCTTGCTGCGATTCGGGAATCAACTCCTCCACAACAACGAAAATCATAGCTCCTGCGGCAAAAGACAATGCAAAAGGCAATATTGAGGAGAATGAAATAACAGCCAAAGCGCCAATCACGGCGGCAATCGGTTCGACAATTGCAGATGATTGACCATACATGAAAGCTTTGAGACGTGAAAAGCCTTCGCGACGCAATGGAACGGATACCGCAGCACCTTCAGGGAAATTCTGCAATCCGATACCCAAAGCTAAAGCCAAAGCTCCGGTCATTGAAGCGCCCGGCATATCCGTTGCTAAAGCCCCAAATGCAACACCGATTGCAAGTCCTTCGGGAATATTATGCAATGTAATTGCCAAAACGAGCAATATACTCCTGTGCCACGAGGTTTTTATACCCTCTGCTTGAGTCGGGGGCAAACCCAAATGCAAGTGAGGCAATATTTTATCAATTAAAAATAGTGCCAAACCTCCGCTCAGAAAGCCTGCTACAGCCGGAACCCAAGGAATCATTCCCATTGCTTCAGCCATTTCGATTGCGGGATTGAGCAATGACCAAAATGATGCAGCTATCATGACTCCGGCTGCAAATCCCAACATAGCATTCAGTACGCGTTTGTTAATACTTTTGAAAAAGAATACTGTGGCGGCACCCAAAGCTGTTATGCTCCATGTAAAAAGTGATGCGTACAATGCCAACATCACAGGGTCTTGACGACTTGCCCATTCTAACATAATATTTCACCGTTTTTTTTTCGTAACGTAATATAAATATTTCAAATGACAATATTTTTGAATTAAAAATTCAAAATTTCATTTAATAATGATTCAGTTCTTTGCGAAAATTCATCAAATGATTGAGGATTATGCCGATTAAGATAAAAAATCAACATTCCCACAACCATGTTTTTTGTTATTTCAGCTTTCACTCGGGCTTGCTGTTTGCTCAAAGCACCTTGCTCAACTAAATACTTCCATTCATCACGGCATAATTTATCCAAAAAGGAATAAATCATCTCGAAAGTAGGCTTTTTGTTGCCGACATCATTAGCTCGTTCCAAAAAGAATAATTCGAAAATTCCCGGATATTGAACAAAGTAGTACATATAGAATTTGACAATTGCACGAAGTTTGTCTTTTCCCTGTGACTGAGTTTTTGTTCGTTCTTCGATAAAATCTCGACACTCAGTTTGGAAATCTTCCACACATATAAAAATCAGTTCCTTAACATCGTCAAAATAATTGTACAATGTTCCAAATGAGTATCCGGCTCTATCGGCAATATTACGCACACTGATACTTTTAAGCCCTTCGCCTTTCAGCAACTCCTTTGTAGCATTGATGAAATACATCTTCATCCTTTGCTCTTGGATTTCTTTCTTATTCATCTTTAACACCTTTAATATATTTTACAATATAAATATTCTATATTGCAAATATAATTAACGCTGTTAAATTATGCAAATTTTTGACAATTTTAACAAAAAAAAAATCAACCATTGTCATAAATGGTTGATTTCATTTTGCAAAGTTAATTTTGGATTAGAAGAATAATATTGCCGCTAAAAGTACGCGAATGTTCATTACATTGTGAGTGTTTTCGTTAACCCCTTTTACAGTAGCTCTTGTTCCGTAAGCAGCTTGAGTAACTTCAAATTCAGTGGAGAATTGTGTCATACCGGTGCGATATGAAAGCCTTGGTGAAATGCGGAGGACATTATCAATATTTGCACCGCGACCATAGGTATTGCCGACAATATCTTTGTCAGCACCGAGATTCATTGTATAGCCTCCCAAAAAGCCGATTTTCCAAACTTTACCGTATTCCATATCAATAAAACCGGAAAAAGTGTTCAAAGGAGTGTATTCCCACATGCCGTTGCTCTCGTCAATCGCAGTTACAGCATAGCCGCCAAGCATCGTTAATGCCGAAGTGTTTTGACCGTATAAACCCTGCAATGTTACGAAGAAATCCTCTTCGTAATACTTAATCGCACCATTGAAAGTCATTGCATTAACTTTGTTTTCGTCAATATGATTCTTTTCGGTTAACAATCGTGGGCGGATGGATTTGTAATTTGCATTTGCTGCAAAAAGCATATTCCCGGTATTGTATTTCAAGCCAAAATTCAGAACAGGGAGAACCGCATTACGCAAATAAGTTGACGTTTCGCCGTCAGGACCAGTTGATGCAAAATCGCGTTCCGAGTAAGCAGCTACGTTTACGTGGAATTTATCGGCTTTGAATGTGTAGCGGATTTGAGGATTGCGAGCAAATGGCTGAAACGGTGTTCCGGTATTGAACGAAATAGATTTGGCAAAGGCTTCATCAATAAAAAGTGGCGTCCAATATTGCCCAATCAACAGTTCAGATGTACCCCAATCCAAATTCAAAGTTGCATGGCGCAATCTAAAACCGTTAATATCTGAATTAGTATGCCCAAAAAATGCACCTTCAATCATACCTGTAGTTTTTGCTCCAAGGAAGTCAGGTGCAGTGATTTTGCCTGTAATACGTGATTGGATGGACAACATGTTGAAATTCATTGTCTCATTGACATCGCCGCCTTCAACTTCATCTACATCCATTGGAAAAAGGAGAAAATGTCCTTCGCGGGCAGTTACATTCTGGCGCGTGTCAAACATCGCATCAGTTTTGACAAATCCGTTAAATCTGATTCCCCAATCTTGAGCACTCATGATATAAGGAAAAATAATCAATAAAAATAATAAAGTAAATTTTTTCATTTAACCCTCTGTTAAAAAGTAGTTCGTAATTTCTTAGTCAAAATTCAAAATTATAATGAAAATTTATTTGTTCAATTTATAATCAATCAAAGTACCTTGTCTTTTCAAAGCTTCTTTATCCCACTCTTTGACAACTGTTTCCAAGAGCTTGATTTTATCCTTTTTCAATGCGTCAATATCAAGTCCGATATATTTTTGAGCCAATTCTTTTGCTGAAATATCGGGCATCGGAATAGAAGCGCACACTTAATCTTACAAGAACAAGAGCGTTTTGAGCACGCGCGCTTGTTCAGCTTGGATGGAAGTGCCAAGCACTCTGAGAGCTTCAAACGGGTGAGTGGAATCCCACGCCATTAGCAGCAGCAACCCAACTTCATCTCCATTGAGCGTGGCGGATAAGTTTGAGCACCGGCGCCATTTTAAGCTTCGTAGCACCTGCATCCCACGATGCTTTTAGCTTCGATATGAGCAGCTGCGAGTGACTTTTCAGCCAAACGTCTGAGTTCCAATACTTTATCTTGGCGCGAGGTCACATCTTTAATCAGCTGCGCTTCGCTTTCGCGGTGACAAACTTGGCACGAAGCCGCAACGTTTCTGAGTGGGCTGCTTAAATGGTGGTCTGTGAATTTAACGCCGCCTTCCATTTTGTATGGCATATGGCAATCCGAGCATGACACGCCTCTTTCGGCATGAACACCGGTCATGAATAATTCGTAATCCGGGTGCTGTGCTTTGAGCATAGGGGCGCGACTCAGTTTATGAGTCCAATCGCTAAAATCTATTTCGTCGAAATAGGCTTCCATATCGTCAGCCGAAAAACCTTTGTCCCATGGGAAAGTGAGATAATTGCCCGGTTTTTTAAAATAATATTCAACGTGGCATTGAGCGCAAACAAGCGAGCGCATATCTTGATGCGAAAATTCCTTAATATCTTTGCCTTGACGTTCAAATGCTTCAATCAAAGCGGGTCTAGTGATTCGCAAACTCATTGTTTTCGGGTCGTGGCAATCTTGGCAACCAATTGGATTGACAAATTCATGCCCAACTTCAATCCATTTTTTATCGTAATATTCTTTAACACCGATTTCTGCCATGACTCTCGGCACGTCGGTACTTTTGCAAGTCCAACAAGTCGAAGGCAATGGAGAATCTTCAACACCGCCTGTTCGCAAAGTCTTACGGATATTATTAATAGCATTCGCATGACCTTGTCCTTGGTTATAGTCTTTTGAAAAGGCATAACCAGCCCACAGAATCACGAGTTCGGGGAATTCTTCGAGATAATCAATTTTTGATGAGCCACCGTGAGCACTTGTGAAATTTGTGTCCAAAGTTTCGCGATAAGTTTCCCATTGTCTGGGGAAGTTTTCGCCCCAAACCTCGTTACGAGGCTCGTATTCCGGTAATTCGTGAATAATTTGGAATCGTGCTACTTTTTCCGCACGGCGTTCCATGATTTGAGCAGTGAAAATTCCTACAAGGAATACGACAACAACTGTGGCACCAAATAATGCCCAATTGACCCAATGTTTTCTTTTTGGTTGTTCTGACATTTTAAACCTCGATATTATTTAACTTGCAATTTTTTAATCCATTCGGGAATGGTAGTGTTTTGGTCCGGAATTTTCGCATAAGGCGTAGCAGTTTGGCTGTTGATTCTTCCGTGTGGGATTTCTCTGTGGCAATCCCAACAAAGTCTGTCTCCGCCATGGCTGAAACTACGTTCTGAAAAAATTCCTGCAGTAACAGAATTGATTTGGTGGTCGTGGCAACGTTTGCAATTTTCCTGAACGACAGCAATGCCTGCTTCTTTGATAGCAATTATTTCGGGTTCGGTACGCGTTGTGAACACATATGCGTGTCTCATGCCATCTTTTGCCTTGAAATAGTAGGTGTTGAAAATATTATCGTGAGGCACATGGCAATCATTACAGGTAACTTTACCGCCATGGCTGCCTTTCATCCAAGTAACATAATGCGGTGTCATCAAATGGCAATTCACACAAGTCGTTGGGTCATCATACATATATGAAGTAAAATTAGACAAATGGAATGCTGTTGCTCCAATACCTACCAACGCTCCAAAGGCGATAGCTACTGCCATTCGCCAATTATAGGGTGGAATAAGAGCCCTTATTATTTTTTTAGCTTGCATATATCTTTTTTATAATCAGACACCAATATCTTTTATCAAATGTATGAAAAAATATTTAATGTGACAAATCATTTCTTTAGAGAATTTATTTTATTTACAGTTATGTCACGTAATTCTGCCAATGTCTGATTACTAAGCATTGTATATGTTTCATTTCGCAACTTACCCCAAGTTTCATGCACGGGGCAAGGTTCGTCCACGCTACATCCCGGAAAGCCAAGCACACAGTTACGAAACAAGTCTAATCCGTCAATTGCTGATACAATGTCAATCAGTCGGACAGAGCCCGGGTCAATTTTGAGATAAAATCCGCCGCTGTTGCCTTTTTTAGAGCCAACAATCCCCGATGATGTAAGGGTTTGCAAAATTTTGGAAACAAACTCTTTTGGTGCATTTATTTTCTCTGATATTTCCAAAGCTGAAAAAAGAGTGTTCTTAGGGAAAGCCGAAAGATATAAGACTGCTTGAAGCCCCAGCTCGCATTTTTTTGAGAAGATGACAGTCATTTTTTAATTTCCTATTAAATATTATGACAAAAATAAAAAAAAATTTGCAAATAAGAAAATTTTGTCTTATTTTTGTTTCAGAGTTTTTTGTCTGATTAAGAAAAGATTACACAAAATGATTAGAAAGGTAATAAAAATTGACGAAGATAAGTGCGACGGATGCGGAATATGCATTCCATCATGCCACGAAGGTGCTATTCAAATAATTGACGGCAAAGCAAAACTTGTCAAAGACTCCCTATGCGACGGATTTGGAGCATGTATCGGCGAGTGCCCCTTGGGAGCTATTACTTATGAAGAACGCGAAACAGAAGCTTATGACGAAATCGAAGTACTGGAGAGATTGCTACACGAACCGGACGCCGATATCAAAGCTCATTTGTTGCATCTTTTTGATATGGGCGACTTGGATAATTTCAATTTAGCAGTGCATTATCTCGAGGAAATAGGAATCAAAATCAATATCATTAACAAAGGCGGAGGGCACGATATGCCGACAGAACAAAGTGGTGGCGGATGCCCGGGCAGTGCACAGAAGAAGATATTCAAACCATTGAATGTAATCGAGGACAAATCAAGCAATCAAAAGAAATCGGACAATAATTCCGAATTGGAACATTGGCCCGTTCAGTTGCATTTAGTAAATCCCGGTTCTGATTTTTTGCAAGGCAAAACACTCATTCTTATGTCCACATGTGCTCCTGTGGCATATGGCAATATTCAGCAAGATTACATCAAAAATAACGCCGTCGTTCTTGCGTGTCCTAAATTAGATTATACTGAGCCTTATCAGAACAAATTAGCCCAAATTATTGCGACGGCTAATCTCGAAAAAATCATTGTACTTCGAATGGAAGTGCCATGTTGCTCAGGGCTTACAGACATTTTGAAAAAAGCATACAATGCAGTCGGGCAGCATTTGCCAATCGAAGAACATACAATTGGAATCAATGGCAGCAGTGCCAAAATAAAATCTATTAATTAATAAGAGGTAAGAAAATGGAAAACAATTCAGAACAAAAAGCATTAGTATTCCCATTCGCAGAAATGGTGGATTACAACGAAGGCTCAATCGTGAGCAAAATTATCAAGCATTTTGACAATTTAAAAGTTACTCTATTCGCATTTGATGCAGACCAATACATCAGCGAACACTCAGCACCATACGAAGCATTTTTCTATGTAATCGAAGGGAAAGTTGATTTCACGGTTTCAGGTGATGTTAATCATCTCAAAACGGGCGATTTGCTTATTATCCCGTCGAAGGCTCCGCATTCGTTGAAGACTTTGGAAAAATCCAAGGCATTGTTGTTGATGAAAAGGTCAAATTAATTAAGGAATAAACATGTTTTGCTATCAATGTGAACAAAATGTACGATTTAGATGCATGGACAATATGGGCGTGTGCGGCAAAGATGATTTGACTTCCAAGTTGCAAGATATTTTGCAGTATGCCACTCAGGGCTTATCATTTTACACACACATACTCAACCAAAATAATATCAATACCGAAAAATATGATAAATATGTTATAGAAGCATTATTTACAACTATGACAAATGTCAATTTCGATGCGTTGAGAATCAAAGATATGGTGGTTGAAGTTTGCAAGGCTCGCGATGAAGCTAAAAACATCGCACTACAAGCTAATATAGCCGAAGAAGAAACATTGCCCGATTACGCCACTTTCAATTTTGTTGATGACTATCAATTTATTCAAGAAGCCTGGTACAAAACTTCAATTCCTGCAAAACAAGCAACATTCGGCAAAACTATTACCGGATTGCAGGAATTAGCGATTTATGGATTGAAAGGTGTAGCAGCATATTTAGACCACGCTCTTATGCTGGGATTCAAGGATGAAGAAGTATATAAATTTTTCCATGAAACGCTATCAAAAGTAAGCATATCCGACGACCCTACAGTTTTGCTCAAAATGTCAATGGATGTCGGGCGGCAAAATCTGAAGGTGATGGAATTGCTCGACAAGGCTCACACAAGCAAATTTGGCAATCCTGAGCCATCAAAAGTAAGAATTACACCTATAAAAGGAAAAGCTATTTTAGTTTCGGGGCATGACTTGAACGATTTGTACAATTTACTCCAACAAACTGAAGGCTTAGGAATCAACATTTATACTCATGGTGAAATGCTTCCTGCTCACGGTTACCCCGAATTAAGGAAATTCAAACACCTTGCCGGTAATTACGGCGGCGCTTGGCAAGACCAACAAATGGAATTCGACAATTTCCCCGGGGCGATTCTGATGACCACAAATTGCATCCAATTCCCATTGCATACATACGCAGAGCGCCTATTTACCACAGGTTTAGTCGCTTGGCAAGGAATCAAGCATATTTCCAATGGAGATTACTCGGAATTAATTCAAGTTGCACTCGAAGCGCCGGGATTCCAAGAAGATTCAGCTGAAAAATTCATCTTTACAGGATTTGGACATAATGCGGTATTGAGCAATGCGGACGCTATTGTCGAAAAAGTAAAATCAGGCGAAATCAGCAGATTCTTTTTGATTGGCGGTTGCGATGGCGCCCGTAGCGGACGCAATTACTACACAGATTTCGCACAATCGGTGCCCAAAGACAGCATAATATTGACACTTGCTTGCGGTAAATATCGCTTTAACAAGCTCGAATTTGGTGAAGTAGCAGGATTGCCGCGATTGATGGACGTCGGGCAATGCAATGATGCATATTCCGCAATCAAAATCGCAACTGCATTAGCTGAAGCACTCGATACAGATGTCAATTCGATGCCGCTATCGTTCATTTTGTCATGGTACGAGCAAAAAGCCGTGGCAATCTTGCTGAGCTTGCTCTCATTAGGAATCAAGAACATTCGTCTGGGTCCGACTTTGCCTCAATTTATTGAGCCGGAAGTTCTGGAATTTTTAGTCCAAAACTTCGGTATACAACCGATAACAACGGTCGAACAAGACCTTCATGAAATATTGGGATAAGCTACACCCAATATACATGAACTGCAACTCTTTGAAATAAGGGTTGCAGTTTTTTTTGTAAATAAAAATTAACTAAGTTGATTACTCGTCTCTGCGATAAATAGTTTATTTGCAATCAGGTAGAGCCATGAATCAAGACATAAGATGGAAGCAACGATTCTCAAATTACGAAAGTGCATTGAGCCAATTAAAAGAGTTCATTGAGCATGGTGAATTGAACAAATTTGAAGAACAAGGATTGATTAAATGCTTTGAATATACATATGAACTTGCGTGGAAAGTCATTCGCGATTATTTCATATATCAGGGTTCTGTGGAAATCAACGGCAGCCGCGATGCTATTCGAATGGGATTTAACAAAGGACTTATTTCTGATGGAACTAATTGGATGAATATGGTTGATGATAGGATTAAAACTGTCCATACATACGACGAAGAGCAAGCCGCCCAAATTCATGACAATATTGTAAATATTTATTACAAACTGTTTCTCGATTTTGAAACAAAAATGAAAAGCTTATTATGATGTTCGGGCTTGAAAATAATGTAATTGCAGCAATCAACTCAGTATTTGAAAAGATTCCTGAAGTTGAGGAAGTGATTATCTATGGTTCACGAGCCAAAGGCAATTACCGCGCAGGCTCGGATATTGACCTCACTCTAATAGGGAAGGACTTGGATTATTCGATACTAACAAAAATAAACATTGAAATAGAGGAATTACATTTGCCGTATTTGTTTGATATTTCAATTTTTCACAAAATAAAATCCACCGATTTGATTGAGCATATCAATAGGGTAGGGGAAGTATTTTATGAAAGAGCATCCTTACTAATCTGAATTTGATTTACGAAACAGGCTTTACAAAATTACTTTTGAAAACATAGCCCACGAATTCATTCGTGGGATGCAGTTTATGTTTTTTACTATTAAACACGGTTTTAACCGTGTAAGTTTTCATTTATTAAAACCATTAAAATGGTTTTAAATTTGATTTTCATTTCCATTTTCCCACGGTTAAAACCGTGGGCTATGTTTGTCAACTTTTTTCAGGATAAGACAGTCTAATTAGTTTAGTCGTTATTACGGTAATAGGAGTAAAATTCGGCTATTAGCGCAAAAGCCTTTGTCAGAACTTCTTCTTGGGGAAGCGTAACGATTCTGAAATGCGAAGTGCCGGGACGTTGCCCAAAACCTGAGCCCGGAACCACGATTACGCCGGTTTCTTTGATTAGCTGAGTTACGAAGTGATTGTCATCACGCACTTTGATAGTCGGGAAAGCGTAAAAGGCGCCTTCGGGTGGCACAAGGTCAATTCCGTCAATTTTCGCCAAGGCATCAATCATCAAATCGCGGCGGCGTTCAAGTCGCGACACCATTTCAACGAGATGCGATTGGTCGCCTTGAAGAGCGGGTACGATTGCGTATTGTTCGGGATGATTCGACGAAACTCGCGAGCGCAATAATTTGTTGATAGCTTCTACATAATCACCCAAAATTTCTTGCTTTCCACTCACAACTCCCCAGCCGATTCTGAATCCCGGAGCGACGTAATTCTTGGATAAGCCCGAAAAAGTGATGCAAGAAACTTCATCATCAAGTGCAGCAATCGAAGTCATTTTTTTGCCGTCAAAAATCAATTTGTCGTAAATTTCATCTGCAAGTATCACAAGATTATGCTCTTTAGCCAATTTTACGATTTCGAGCAAAGTCTCAGGTTTGCAAATCGAGCCTGTTGGATTGTTCGGATTGATAAGCACAATTGCACGAGTGCGTGAATTGATTTTGCCTTTGATGTCCTCGATATCCGGTTGCCAGCCGTTAGATTCGTCCAAGTAATAGGGATTTGGTTCTAACTCCAATTTGCTTTGGACTGCTGTGTAGAGTGGATAGCCCGGTGTCGGCATCAAGAAATTTTCGCCTTGATTGAGCAATGCAGTCAAGCAAATTTCGATTGCTTCACTCGCACCATTTGTTACAAAAGCATCAAGAATATTGAAAATGCCCTTATTGTTAGCATCCAGCCTGATAGCATCGAGAGCATCTTTGATGCCTGATGATGGTGCATAACCGTTTTTATTGCTTCTGATAGCCTCGCAAGTAGCATTTACAACAGTATCAGGAGTAACGAAGTCATAAATATTCGGGTCGCCAATATTGAGATAATACATTTGCTTGCCGGTTTTTGCTACCGAATCAGCCAAAGCAATAATATCACGAATCGCATATTTAACATCATTAGTCTTGTGTGCGGGAATAATTTTTTTCAAAGCCATTTTGTTTCTCCAATATAAAAAGAAATAATCGGTTTTGTGTTTTTAGCACAAATACCGATTACAAAATTACGAAGAAATTACTTAATTTATTTAAAATTCCTTATGAGCAACCGCTTGTCGAACCACAATCTTCACAAACCGTACAACTGCCATTGCGTTTGACTCTCATCGAGCCGCAATTTGAACAATGTTCGCCGGTATAGCCAAAAGATTGGGCTTCGGAGACCGAGCCGACTTTGATTTTGAGCATCGAACCATTGCCATTTGAAATAGATGAAGTATTGCCGCTAACACCAACTGCTATATCCGACATTTCAGGTGATGAATCAATATTATTAGGAGCAATTTCGGGTTTTGCTTCGATAGTATCTTCAGTTGGATTAGTTTTGCTTTCTAAGGGCAAATCTTTATTCCCGCCGTTCGGTTCCGGCACTTCGTCAATTGCTTTGACGTGAACAAAATCATTTCTACCGAGATAATCATATCCGAGTGAACGGAAAACGTAATCGAGAATAGAAGTCGAATTTTTAATCGCTTCGTGCCCTTCGACGATGCCTGCGGGTTCAAATCTTGTGAATGTGAATGTATCCACGAGGTCATCCAAAGGAACGCCATATTGCAGTGCCTTCGATGCCAGAATAGCGAAACTATTCAACAATCCGCGGAATGATGCGCCCTCTTTGTACATATCAATGAAAAGTTCGCCGATTTTTCCATCTTCATATTCGCCTGTACGCAAGAATACTTTGTGACCGCCAACTACAGCTTCACGAATATGACCATCGCGTTTTTTGGGTAATTTATGACGCACAAGTTTGTATCTTTGGCTATCGGCAATGATTTCCTGAACTTCTTTCGGTCCCTTAGTTTCATCAAGAGTATATTCGTCGCCCAAGGTGACCACTTCGTCTAAGCCTTTGTAATTGGACGAATTGAGCGGTTGGGACAATTTCGAGCCATCGCGATAAATCGCAATTGCTTTTAGCATCATTCTCCATGATTTGACATGCACTTCGCTGATTTGACCAACGGTAGCATGTGCCGGCATATTGACAGTTTTCGATATTGCACCTGAAATAAAAGGCTGAGCTGCTGCCATAATACGGATATGAGCCATATAGTCAATATATCTTGTGCCTTTTTTGCCACATTTGTTTGCAGTATCAAATATCGGGAGGTGTTCCTTTTTCAAGTGAGGAGCACCTTCAATCATCATCGTACCGCAAACGTAATCATTTGCAGCATCAATTTCCGATTCGGTAAATCCGATTCGTTTCAGCAAATCAAATCCTGCATCTTCGTATTCATCTTTTGTAATGCCGATTTTTTGTAAGAAATCTTCACCCAAAGCCCATTTATTCATAGCGAATTTAATATCGAAAACATTATCGAGTTGCTTTTCGACTAATTCGATTTTTTCGTCTGTGAATCCCTTTTCTTTTAGCGATTTTTTATTAATTGACGGGCAACCTAATAAAGTTCCGCTGCCTTTGCTGTATTTTTCGATGTCTTCAATTTGTTGTTCCGAGTATCCGAGTTTAGCCAAAGCCTTGCGGACGGATTGATTAACAATTTTGAAGTAACCGCCACCTGCAAGTTTCTTGTATTTGATGATTGCAAAATCAGGCTCAATACCTGTTGTATCGCAATCCATCACCAGACCAATAGTTCCGGTTGGAGCGATAACTGAAACTTGCGCATTACGGTAGCCAAAGTTTGAGCCGATTTCCAATGCTTCGTCCCAAGATTCTTTTGCAGCTTCAACCAATTCAGCAGGGCAAAATTTGGGATTGATACCCATCGGGCGAACTGTTAAATCTTCAAATTCAGCAGGAGGAGCATTATATGCGGCGCGACGGTGATTTCGGATTACGCGGAGCATAGCATCGCGGTTATCTTCATAGCCCGGGAATGCACCTAATTCTTTAGCCATTTCGGCAGATGTAGCATATGATTGACCTGTCAAAATAGCAGTAATAGCGCCAGCCCAACTCAAAGATTCAGGCGAATCATATGGAATGCCGTTTACCATCAGCAATGTACCAAGATTGGCATATCCGAGACCCAAAGTGCGGAATTTGTAGCTCAATTCAGCGATTCGAGCAGATGGGAATTGCGCCATCAATACTGAAATTTCGAGCACAATCGTCCAAAGTCGGACACCATGACGGAAATCTTCAATTTTGAAAGTTGAAGTTTCTTCATCGTAAAATTTCATCAAATTCAAACTTGCCAAATTACAAGCCGTATCATCGAGGAACATGTATTCGCTGCAAGGGTTGCTGGCATTGATTCTACCCGAATTAGGGCAAGTATGCCATTCGTTGATAGTAGTATCAAATTGCAAGCCCGGGTCAGCACTTTTCCAAGCCGAAAGATTGATTTTATCCCACAAATCCCTTGCACGAACAACTTTTGCTGTATCATTTTTAGCACGCCATTTGAGTTCCCACATTTCGTCGTTATCAACGGCATACATAAATTGGTTAGTGACGCGGACTGAATTATTTGAATTTTGTCCACTAACTGTTATATAGCCTTCGCCTTCGTAATGAGTATCGAATACGGGGAAATCAAGCGAAGTGAAACCTTGATTGACCAAATCCAAAACGCGTTGAATATGATTTAACGGTGTACCGCGATTAAGCGTTTTCTGTATTAAGTCGCGAAGTACTTTATTGGTGTTTATATCAGCGCCATTGGTAATTGCTTCTTCCATGATAGCTTGCATGAATGCTGCATTTATGCGCGAACCCGCCACCAATGCTGCTACTTTTTCTTCTTCTTTAGCTTTCCATTCGATAAATTCTTCGATATCGGGGTGGTCAATGTCAACGATGACCATTTTAGCCGCTCTGCGAGTAGTCCCACCGGATTTAATCGCACCTGCAGCGCGGTCAAATATTTTGAGGAAGCTCATCAGACCTGATGAATAGCCACCGCCGGAAAGTTTTTCGCCACCTCCGCGGAGATTAGAAAAATTGGTGCCTGTCCCACTGCCATATTTGAAAATACGTGCTTCACGAGTTGCTAAATCAAATATTCCGCCTTCACCGAGCAAATCATCATCTATGGATTGGATGAAACAAGCGTGCGGTTGCGGACGTGTATATGCATCAGTTGATTCGGTCAGCTTGCCTGTTTCAGGTTCGATGTAATAATGACCTTGTTTGCTTCCTGTGATGTCGTAAGCAAAATTCAACCCCGTATTGAACCATTGCGGCGAATTTGGAGCACACATTTGTTTCAAGAGCATGAATGCAATTTCATCATAAAAAATGCGAGCATCTTTTTCGGAATCGAAGTATTTATATTTTTCTCCCCAATGTCTCCAAGCACCGGCTAAACGGTGAACCACTTGCTTGACAGATTTTTCGGGTCCAAGTATAGCCTCACCCTTGGCATCAAGCAAAGGCTTGCCGTTTTGATCTAATTGTGGAACGCCTGTTTTGCGGAAGTATTTTTGTGCCAAAATATCAGTCGCAAGCTGAGACCATTGAGATGGCACTTCGATATCGTTCATTTCGAATACTAATGAACCGTCCGGATTACGCAAAACAGAAGCTCGTTTCGTGTATGTGAACATGTCGAAGGGGCTTGTCCCTTCTTTTGTAAATCTTCGTAAGATTTTCATAGAACATCCATATTTATAATATATTGTAAGTTTCTAAGTTCAGACAGGGGTGTAATGATATAGTGTGAATCTGCGATTCCCCCGTTTATGATATTTCGTATCTTTTGCGACTTTGTCTTTATGCTTATATGCAAATTAAGAAATAATTTGAAAATAAGCAAATGAAATAGCTTATACTAAGAAATTATTTTGCACTGCCCTGATTATCACAAAAATAATTTTGTTTCGGTGACATTCATAGAAATAAATCTAAGCATATTATTTTATGCTACAAAATTTTACTTTTCCACATTCTTCAAATCAATTTTTAATTATTTTAGATATAAAGATTTATACAAATATTAATATAAAATAAATGTTTCAACAAATTGACGAATGGCTTTTTTATGCAATCAATCATGGTTGGGCAAATCCTATTTTCGATAAAATGATGCCTTTCATAACCCAAGTAGATAGCTGGTTGCTACTGTATTTGTTAGGCTTTTACATACTTTTTTTCAGAGCAGGCAGAGCCGGACGAGTTGCAGCAGTTGCTCTCATTCTCACCATTATCGCTTCTGACCAAATTAACAGCTCATACCTAAAGGAAATGATTGGAAGAATCAGACCCTGTCACGTTTTAGATGATGTCAGACTCTTAATGCCATGCGGTGGTGGCAAATCCATGCCGTCATCACATGCCGCAAATAATTTTGCAGCGGCTGTAGTGTTGGTTTCATTCTTTCGTCGCGAGGCAATCATTTTGTTTTTAGTTGCATCGCTTATGGCTCTTTCGCGAGTATATGTCGGTGTTCACTATCCGATGGACATTTTGGCAGGTGCTGCATTTGGTACTGTCGTAGCACTAATCGTGACTTTTATCGTGAGATATATTGATAACATAATATTCAGAAAATCGCTCAAATCGCAGAATTATGATGCTCGTCCACGATAATTCCATCGCCCATAGTGCAAATTCTATCGGCAAAATTTGCTACTTCGCGGCTGTGAGTAGCGATTATCATAGTTAGCTTGTATTCTTGTCTGATTTGAGTAAGCAAATCAAGCACAGCAACAGAATTGGCAGAATCAAGATTTCCTGTCGGCTCGTCGGCAAGCATGACCACCGGATTATTAATCAAAGCTCTTGCAATGGCAACGCGTTGTTGTTCGCCACCGGATAGTTCCGAAGGTTTGTGCTCTAAGCGATGTTGCATTGAGACTTTTTCTAATAATTCAATAGCTCTTGCTTTAACTTTTTTGCGATTATTTCCGGCAATAATACCCGGAATCATCACGTTTTCAAGAGTTGTGAATTCGGGTAGAAGGTGGTGGAATTGGAAAATGAAGCCGATAAATTTGTTCCGAAAATTGGACAATTTATCATCATTCATTGCTAAAATATCGGTCACACCAGAATCGGAAAAATAGTTGATGCTCCCGGAATCAGGTTTATCCAAAGCTCCCAAGATGTAGAGCAAAGTGCTTTTCCCTGCACCCGATGGACCCATCAAAGCTACAGATTCGCCTTTAGCCACGTCAAAATCTAAGCCACGTAGCACTTCAATGCTCGAATCTGCTTTGAGTTTGAATGATTTGTTTATATTTTTTGAAGTCAGTAACATAAAAAAAGACTTTCCATTTCTGAAATAGAAAGTCCCTATAATTTATTCAACAGAATTTACTAATCTTTCTTAGCTTCGTCTTCGCTTGGAGCTTCATCATCAGTCTTAGCTTCGTCTTTAGGAGCTTCGGTTTCGGCAGCAGGAGCTTCTTCGGCAACTACTTCTGCAGTTGGTTCTTCAACCACCGCTTCAGCAGTTGGTTCTTCAGCTACTACTGTTTCTTCGACAGCTACAACTTCTTCGGCAGCTACTGTTTCATCAACCGGAGCAACTTCTTCGGCTACAATGATTGGCTCTTCTGCAACTTCAACTGGCGCAACTTCTTCAGTTTTAGCAACAGGAGCTACGGCTTTAGTCTTAGCTTTCGCTACAGGTTTAGCAGTACCTTTCTTTTTCTTCGTAAATGAGAAGGCGCCATCTTGAGGGGTCGAGAAATCAACCAATTCAATGATTGCAGTTCTTGCTGCGTCGCCTCTGCGAATGCCTGTTTTGATTATTCTGGTATATCCGCCGTTGCGAGTACCAATTGCCGGAGCAATACTATCGAATAATTCTTGCAAAACTGCTTTGTCACGAATAAATTTGCCGACTACTCTTCTGTTGTGAATATCAATTGTTTGACCTTCGTGCAAATTGCCTTGTTGCTCATTTTGCAAAGCGTGAACCGCCTTGGTAATAAGTCTTTCGGCGAATGGTCTTAACTCCTTAGCTTTAGCTTCGGTAGTATGAATTTTTTTATGTTCGAAAAGAGCAGTAGCCAAATTGTGAAGCAGTGCCTTTCTGTGACTGCTGGTCCTATTGAGTTTTCTGCCCGATACTTGGTGTCTCATATCTTTTCTCTATCAATTAATTTTATATATTTCTAATCAAGGTTAATGATTGGTTTAACGTCCTCTTTCAGGTATTGCTCAACGCTCATGCCAAATTCTAATCCGCTATTCAAGACAACTTCGGCTAATTCAGCCAAAGATTTTCTACCGAAATTACGGAATTTGAGCAATTCTGATTCTTGGAGCTGAACCAATTCAGCTAAAGTCTTAATATTTGCTGCTTTCAAGCAATTGTGAGCACGAACCGAAAGTTCGAGTTCATCAACAGGAGTCAAGAGTATTTTTCTAATTTTGTTGCGCTCTTGATTTTTCAATTCTTCTTCTTGCGATTCGACCGATGGTGGTTCTTCTTCAGTAGTTTCGATATTAATGAAATATTTTACATGGTCTTGCATGATTTTTGCAGACAAGTGAACTGCTTCTTGGGCAGTAATCGTTCCATCAGTTCTGACGTCCATAATCAATTTGTCGTAGTCGGTACGTTGACCAACGCGATAAGGTTCAATTGTGTAAATCACATTTTGAATAGGAGTGTAAATACTGTCTAAGGGCAACATTCCAAGCGGATAATCAGTAATAACTTGCTCGTCAGCAGGAACGTAACCTTTGCCTCTGCCAAGTCTGAGTTCCACATCAAATTCTCCGTCTTCGGCGATAGTGCAAATATGATGGTCGGGGTTCATTACTTCGAGAGTTGGCACTGCATCTTGAATATCCTTTGCAGTCCATGTTCCCGGACCTTTGAACTGTAAATTCACCTTCGTTAATTTCTTATCTTCTGCCCTCATACGGACTTCTTTTAGATTCAGAATTATTTGCGACAAATCTTCAACTACACCGTTTATAGTTTGGAATTCGTGCAGCACGTCGGAAATTTTAACTCCAATGATTGCAAGCCCCGGAATTGATGACAAAAGAATTCGTCTGAGCGAATTACCAATAGTCACTCCGTAGCCGGGTTCTAACGGCTGAAGTATAAATCTGCCGTGATATTCCGAAGTTGTCTCTTCGATTATTACCCTCTCGGGCATTTGCATCTGAGTATTCATAAATTATTATATCTTTTTTTCAACAAATTTTTATTACCTAAGGGAGAATTAGACTCTACGTCGCTTAGGCGGACGACATCCATTATGCGGAATCGGTGTTTTGTCAATGATGGTATGAATCTCAAGACCGGCTTGTGATAAAGCTCTAATAGCAGCTTCACGACCTGAACCCGGACCTTTGACAAACACATCAACTTTGCGCAATCCCATATCAAAAGCATCTTTTGCGGGTTTCTCGGCTGAAACTTGGGCTGCATAAGGCGTATTCTTCTTAGAGCCTCTGAAACCGTTTTTGCCTGCAGTTGACCAGCAAAGTGTATTGCCGTACATATCGGTAATAGTCACCTGTACGTTATTAAACGTAGCTCTGATGAAAGCTTTCCCGTGTACGTCGGAAACCGTCTTTTTCTTAATTTTCTTTTTTGCCACAGTAAATACCTGTAATAATAATTAATTACTTACTTATTTATTTATTATTTAGTAGCTTTCTTCTTTCCGGCTACAGTTTTCTTACGTCCCTTACGGGTACGTGCATTAGTTTTTGTACGCTGACCTCTTACGGGTAAGCCTCTACGATGACGCAATCCGCGATAACAGCCGATGTCCATCAAACGTTTGATGTTCATCTGAATTTCAGACCTTAGTTGACCTTCAGTTTTGAAGTTATCAAGCACCAATCTGAGACGGGCGACTTCATCGTCAGTCCAATCCGAAACCCTTTTATCAAAATCAATACCGGCTTCGGTCAAAACTTTCTTACTTGTAGTGGGACCTACTCCGAAAATATAAGTCAGCCCTACAAATCCTTTCTTATTTTTTGGCAAATCAATACCAGCTATACGAGCCACAACATCACTCCTAAATTTTAACCTTGTCTTTGTTTATATCTTGGGTTCTTTTTGTTAATTACATAAACCCTACCCTTGCGACGTACTATTTTGTCGTCGGGGTGTCTTTTTTTCACTGATGCTTGTACTTTCATCTCAAACCCCTTTACTTATATCTGTAAACAATTCTACCTTTGGACAAATCGTAAGGCGATAGTTCTACTGTAACCTTATCACCTTGCAAGATTTTTATAAAATTCATTCTCATTTTGCCCGAAATATGAGCCAAGACCTTGTGACCATTTTCCAGTTTGACCACAAACTGAGTGTTTGGTAATGTCTCGTCTATAACCCCGTCAACTCTTATTAAATCTTGCTTTGCCATAAAATAATTAACTTCTTAATGTGAATATAACAGCTTTGTTGCCATCTATCATAACCGTGTGCTCAAAATGAGCTGCTTTCTTCCTATCCTTTGTAACTACCGTCCAACCGTCTTTTAATACTTCTATGGCTTTGTTGCCAATATGTACCATAGGTTCGATTGCTATTACCATGCTATTCAACAAAGTTGAATTTGGCATTGATTTTCGATGCAACAAGGGCGGTACAAAATTTGGGACAGATGGATATTCGTGTAAACTTTTCCCCAATCCGTGCCCTGTAAACTCCCTTGTCAGACTGTAGCCTTTCGATTCTACATAGCTTTGTATTGAGCCTGCTATATCATAAACTTTATTTTGATGAACAGCATTATCAATACCAATTTCAAGTGCATTTTTAGTTGTTTCCAACAATTCTTCATCTTCCTTGCTCAACAAGCCTACAGAAAACGTAGTAGCACTATCACCGTAATATTCGTTTTTCAACACTCCGCAATCTACGGAGACAATATCTCCTTCTTTCAACTTTCTGTTTCCTGGAATTCCGTGAATAATTACCTCGTTTACAGAGATACACAAAGAATTCGGAAACGGATTGTTTGAAGGTCCGTAACCTTTGAATGCCGGGATGCCGTCTTTGCTTCTGATATAATCTTCGGCAATTCTGTCGAGTTCGATAGTCTCGACTCCGGGAACAACATACTTTTCGACTAAGCTCAAAGTATCGGCGACAATTCTGCAAGATTCTTCAATTTTGCGTATTTCGTCAGCCTTTTTAATTGCTCCTTTTGGTATCCTGAAATTCTGCATAATTGTCAATGATTAGAATCCGCCAACACTGCCGGCTCTACCTCTGATTTTTCCGCTCTTCATAAACCCGTCATAATGACGCATAAGCAAATGAGATTCGATTTGTTGTAAGGTATCTAAAGCGACACCTACGATAATCAACAAGCTCGTGCCTCCGAAAAACGATGCGAATAAGGGGTTGACGTTGAAGAAATTGGACACAAATGTCGGAATAATAGCAACCAATCCCAAAAAGAGCGACCCGGGTAATGTAATTCGAGTAAGCACCGTTTCAATATATTCTGATGTATTATTCCCCGGTCTGATACCCGGAATAAAGCCACCTTGTTTTTTCATGTTATCGGCAATATCTTTCGGATTGAAAATAATCGCCGTGTAGAAATATGTAAAGAATACAATCATTGTGAAGAATACTGCTGCATAGAAATATGATTGGAAGTCGAACAATCTTGAAACTGTCAAGAAGAATGAACTTTCCGGGAAAAAGCTTGCAATAGTATTCGGAATGAACATCAATGATTGAGCAAAGATGATAGGCATTACACCGGCAGTATTAATTCTCAGAGGAATATACTGAGTAGTACCTCCGAATACTTTTTTCCCGATTTGCCTTTTAGCATATTGCACCGGTATTCGCCGAGCCCCTTGGGTCATCAATACGATAGATGCAATAATACCAAGCAATAGAGCAATGACAACCAATTCAACTGGCCACAAACGCGACCCTGCCCAAATCAAACTCCATTCATTCATCAAAGCTGCAGGCAATTGTGCGATAATACCAATCATGATTATTAAAGATATACCATTACCAATACCACGTTCGGTAATTTGCTCGCCGAGCCACATCATGAATATTGTACCACCGGATAAAAGCACCATAGTAGAGATAAAGAACAAAGTTCCGGCATCAGGCACGACGGGCAATCCCGCCCCGGCTTGTTGGTAGGAGAGTTTTACTGCTATCCCCCAGCCTTGCAACAATGCAATAAATACAGTCAAAATACGAGTGTATTGTGTAATTTTTCTTCTACCGTCTTCACCTTCTTTCTGAATTTTTTGGATTTCGGGAATAACTACACCAGCCAATTGGAATATAATCGATGAAGTGATGTAGGGCATAATCCCTAAAGCAAATATTGCGGCATTAGAAAATGCACCGCCAACAAAGAGGTCAAACAATCCGAATAAAGTATTAGCATCCGAATTTGCGATAGACATCTTTAGGGCTACAACATCAACGCCCGGAAGCGTGATGTGAGCACCTATTCTCACCACAACTAAAATCCCAAGAGTAAAGAGAATTCTATCTCTTAACTCTTCGATTTTAAAGATGTTCTGAATTGATTGTATGAATTTACTCATTTACCGTTACCTTTCCCCCGACTGACTCGATTTTTTCTTTAGCCGTACGCGAAAATCCGTGTGCGGTAACTTCCAAAGCTGCAGTCAATTCGCCGTTACCCAAAATTTTGAGTGGAACCCGCTTTTTGGATATGACGCCGAGATTAATCAAAGTATCGAAATCAACTTTGTTAGATTCGAATTTGTTTTCATCAACCAAACGTTGAAGTGTATCAAGGTTGACGATTTGGTACTCGACTCTGAATCTGTTGAAGAACCCGAATTTCGGTAGTCTTCTGTTGAGTGGCATTTGACCGCCTTCGAATCCGATACGTATAGTAGCACCGGAGCGAGATTTCTGCCCTTTGTGCCCTTTAGTTGCAGTACCGCCGTGACCCGATCCGACACCTCTGCCGATTCTCTTCGATTTGTGTTTAGCGCCATCGGCGTATTTTAGATTTCCTATATGTTTCATTTTAATGCCATTAATTTATTAGTCTGAAACTTCTTCAATTGTTACTAAATGCTTCACAACCTCAATCATACCGCGAGTTTGCGGATTGTCGGGAAGTGTGTTGGAATAATTCGGACGTCCCAAGCCTAAAGCTTCTATAGTTTTTTTCTGCTTAGACATTCTCTTTATTACACTTTTTACTTGGGTTACTTTCAATTTACTCATTATTTTACCTTTCAATTATGGTTATATAAAAATCAACCATGAATTACTTTTTCGACAGAAATATTACGGCGAGCCGCAACTGAATTTGCATCTTCGAGAGATTCTAATGCACGCAATGCCGCTTTGACAGTATTGTGAGGATTAGAAGAACCCATACTTTTTGTTAGTACGTCTTGGACGCCTGCAAGTTCTAAGATAGCACGAATACCACCTGCGGCAATCACACCTGTACCTGCTGATGCGGGCTTGATTAATACTTTCGCAGCACCGTACTTACCGATAACTTCATGCGGAATAGTGTTTTTGGACAATCTAACCTTTACGACGCTTTTTTTAGCCGCTTCTGTAGCTTTAGTAACAGCATCAACAACTTCACTGGCTTTGCCAAGTCCGAAACCTACGTGCCCTTTGCCATCACCTACGACGACCAATGCAGAGAAATTGAAACGTCTGCCACCTTTTACAACCTTAGCGGTTCTACCTACATATACTAATTTATCGCTTAAATCAAGATCTGATAATTTGAAGTTTGCCACTTATCGCTCCTTTCTGATTAAAATTCCAAACCGGCTTTTCTCGCGGCGTCAGCAAGTGCCTTGATTCTACCGTGATAAATATAGCCGTTTCTATCGAATGCTACTTTTGTTATTTGAGATGCTAAAGCTCTTTTGGCTACTTCACTTCCGACTAATTCGCTCAATTGGACTTTAGTCATTTCCGGAGTAATTTTCGCCTTAATATCCTTGTCAATCGAGGATGCCGATACCAGCGTAACGCCATCAACGTCGTTAATCACTTGGGCATAGATATTCGATAAACTTCTATAGACGGTCAATCTCAGTCTGTCAGGAGTACCGAAGATACTTTTACGCACGTGTTTTTTGCGTCTTTCTTTGCGTTGTGCTCTTAATTTTATTATTTTCATATTTTTCTCTTGCTAATTGATTAAGATTTTCAATTACTTAGCCGAAGTTTTACCTGCTTTACGGCGTATAAACTCACCTTCGTAACGAACGCCTTTGCCTTTGTATGGTTCGGGTGGGCGCATTTTTCTAATTTTTGCGGCTATCATCCCGACTAATTGTTTGTCTATGCCCTTAATTTTCAAATTTGTAGGGCTTGCCAACTCGAAAGTAATTTCCGGTGGGGGAATTACTAATATCGTATGCGAAAAACCTAATGTCAACAGCAATCTATCGCCTTTCAACTCGGCTCTGAAGCCGACACCTTCTATAATCAATGTTTTTGTGAATCCGTTAGAAACACCTTCGATTATATTGGCAGTCAAGGCACGTGATAAACCGTGCAAAGCTCGGACATGTTTTTCGTTGCTCCCTCTGTCGAACGTCAAGACGTCGCCTTCAAGACTGAACTTGATAACATCGGGCACTTTAAACTCTAATTCGCCCAATGGACCCTTGGCTCTGATGAGTTGATCATCAATAGTGAGCTTTACCTTTGCAGGTACGGGTATGGGCATTTTTCCAATCCTCGACACAATATACTCCTAATTTAAAAAAATTACCAAACTGTACAAAGAATTTCGCCACCGACATTAAATTTTCGGGCTTGTTTCCCGGTCATAACACCTTTGGATGTAGATACAATAGCTATACCTAAGCCGTTGTAAACACGGGGCAATTTCTCTACCGGGGCGTAAACTCGCCTTCCGGGTTTTGAAATGCGGACAACTTTTTTGATAACGTGCTTTCTCTTATAGTATCTAAGCTGAACACGCACTAATCCTTGCGGACCTTCTTCAATTTTTTCGAAGTCTGCAATGAAACCTTGGTCTTTCAAGATTTCGGCAATGGCAAGTTTCATCTTTGAACATGGCGCATCTACATATTTGTGCCCTGCTTGCCCTGCGTTTCTGACTCTTGTTAAAAAGTCTGATATTTGATCTGTAACCGGCATATTAACTAACCTGAATAAATTTTACCAACTTGCCTTACGCACACCTGGGAGTTTCCCTTCGAGTGCCATTTGTCTAAATACATTTCTGCAAAGCCCATATTTACGATAGACAGCTCTGCCTCGTCCGGTGACTGTACAACGACTTACTACTCTTGTCGGTGCACTGTTTCGCGGAAGTTTTTGTAAGCCTTCCCAATCTCCTGCGGCTTTAAGTTCATCGCGTTTAGCTTGGTATTTTTCTACCAATCTTTGTCTTTTGCGATTTCTTGCTATAACCGAATTTTTTGCCATAGATATTATTACTTAAATATTATTAATTTTGTTTCTTTTTGAATGGGAAACCGAATTCACTTAGCAAAGCGTGCGATTCTTCGTCCGATGCCGAGCGTATTACGAAAGTTACATCAAAACCCGTGATGCGATTTACTTTATCTACATCAATTTCAGGGAATATAATTTGTTCTTTGATACCCAATGTATAATTACCTCGTCCATCGAAACTTTTGTCGGGGAACCCTCTAAAGTCGCGGATACGTGGTGAGGCGATATTGATGAATCTGTCAAGAAATTCATACATTCTTGGTCCACGTAGTGTTACCATACATCCGATAGGCATACCTTGACGAAGTTTGAAGTTCGAAATCGCCTTTTTGGCTTTTCGGACTACAGGACGTTGACCTGCAATCAATTCAAGCTCATTGATAGCATTTTGCAACAACTTCAAATCTTGAGTTGCATCGCCAACTCCGATGTTGAGGCAAATCTTTTCGAGTCTTGGAACTTGCATGATGGATTTGAATTCAAATCTTTTCATCAATACAGGTATTACCGAATCTTTATAAAATTCGAATAATCTCGGTACCGGAGGCTTACCCGCCGGAACATCTTCGAGCCGTTTGCCTTCGGGCGTGAAGTCGCCTTTTTTTGCGGCGGCTTTTCCGGTTTGCGCCGGTTGTGCTTTCTTGTTTACTGCCATTTTAATTCACATTCTCAATTATTTCTTAAATAGCTTTACCGTTTGTTTTGGCGATACGAACAACTTCGGTTCTATTGCCTTTAGTTTCTCTGGCAAACCCTACGCGAGTAGGATTTTTGTCAGAATCGAGCAGCATTACATTAGAGTAATGAACAGGGAATTCCATGCTTGTCCTGCCACCTTGTTGGTTGCGTTGGTTAGGACGTTGATGTTTGATATGAATGTTGATGCCTTCTATAAGGACAGTCTTTTTCTTAGCATTCACATCAAGAACTCTGCCTGATTTGCCTTTGTCGTCGCCCGTAATTACCATTACAGTATCATTTTTCTTAATTTTTATCTTCATTTGGTCACCTTTCTTAGATTACTTCAGGAGCTAAAGACACAATTTTCATATAATTTCTTTCGCGTAGTTCACGTGCTACCGGTCCGAAGATACGAGTACCACGTGGTTCGCCTTTATCGTTAAGAATTACAGCCGCATTATCATCAAATCTGATATACGAACCGTCGCGTCTGCCGACTTCCTTAGCTGTACGAACGATAACTGCTTTGACTACTTGTCCTTTTTTGACAGCCCCATTGGGGATAGCCGATTTTACAGCCGCTACAATCACATCGCCGAGTGAAGCATAGCGTTTGCCATGACCTCCTAAGACGCGGATTACTCTAATTTTTTTTGCTCCAGAGTTATCAGCAACTATCAGATTAGTTTCTTCTTGTACCATTTTTCACTCCTGATTATTTAGCGCGTTCAACAATTTCAATTAGAGTCCATCTTTTCTTGGCGCTCAAGGGACGGCACTCCTTAATTTTCACTATATCGCCCGGTTTGCAAGTGTTCTCGGGGTCGTGAGCCATAAATCTATTTGTCCGTTTATAATACTTTTTATAAAGCGGATGTATGATTTGGCGAACTACACTAACGATGATAGTTTTGTCGGCTTTGTTCGAGCTAACTTTGCCCAGCAGTATTCTCTTATGAGTTTTATACTCGGCGTCACCGCTTGGAGCAGTTTGGGCAATTACTTCGTTGCCGCTTGTAGCTGTCAACATTTCTTCGTTATTATCCATCTTGATTCGCTCTATTACGTTCATTTAAAATAGTGTTTATCCTTGCAACATCTCTACGAAGCACTTTCAGATACGAAGTATCGTGAAGTTGTTTCAGAGCGTGCTGAAAAGTTTGCTTAGAAAGCGTTTCTCGCGACTCATCGAGGAGCATCAAAAGTTCCTCAGGCGTTAATTCTTTCAAATCAGCGGCTTTACGTTGTTTCATATCAAGCCAAATCTATACGTGTTACAAATTTTGTTTTTATAGGCAATTTATGTGAAGCCAATCTCATAGCTTCTTCGGCGGCTTCGCGGGTTACACCGTCCACTTCGAACAATATTCTGCCCGGGCGAACTACTGCTACCCAACCTTCAGGGCTACCTTTACCCTTACCCATACGTGTTTCCGCCGGTTTTTTCGTGTAGGGTTTGTCGGGAAATATTCTTATCCAAACTTTACCGTCGCGTTTAAGGTAACGATTGATAGCAATACGAGCTGATTCAATCTGGCGATTGGTTAGCCAATGTGGCTCCATCGCTTTGAGACCGAATGAACCGAATGTTACTGTCGAACCCCTGAAAGCTTTACCTTTCATTCTGCCGCGAAACGTCTTACGTCTTTTAACTCTCTTTGGTGAAAGCATGATTTTATCCGTCTATTTATCTGACTGTTGTTTTCCGATTATTTCGCCTTTGCAAATCCAAACTTTGATACCAATGATACCATAGATTGTTAGTGCTTCAGCTGTGCCGTAATCAATATCGGCTCTTAAAGTATGAAGGGGTATTCTGCCTTCTTTGTATTGCTCAGTACGAGCCATTTCTGCTCCGCCCAATCTTCCGGCACACATGATTCTGATTCCTTGTGCTCCCATTCTCATTGTCGAAGAAACTGATTGTTTCATCGCACGACGGAATGATATTCTGCCTTCCAATTGTTGGGCTATGTTTTCGGCTACAAGCAAAGCATCTAATTCCGGGCGTTTAATTTCGCTGATTAAGATTTTGACATCTTTGCCTGTCAATTTTTTCAATTCTTCTTCTAATTGAGTAATATCCTTTCCTGAGCGACCTATGATAACACCGGGGCGTGAGGTATTGATAGTTATTCTCAACTGTTTTGCAGTCCTTTCGACTAAGATTCGCGAAATGCCCGCTTTTTTCTTACGATTACGAATATAGCTGCGAACTTTGATGTCTTCCGACAATTTTTCGGCAATATTTCGTTCGTCGAACCAATTGGCATCCCAACCTCGGATTATACCTAATCTTAGACCTATCGGATTTGTCTTCTGTCCCAATTTATAACTCCTTAGTTTGTATCTTTGTTATCAGACAAAGCATCTAAATCATCGACGACTTCGGGTACAGCAACCACGATTGTCAAGTGATTAGAGCGCTTTTTGATTCTGTAAGCACGTCCCATTGGTGCGGGAAGTACTCGTCTCATGCTTGGTCCTTGGTTTACATAAACTTCTTTTACAAAGACCTCATCGTCATTAATCGTCGTTTCGGCTAATTCGGCTTTAACATTTAAGTTAGATATAGCCGACCTGAGTGTTTGCTCAGCAACTTTAGCGGCATGTTTCGGAGTAAACCGAAGTATAATAAGCGCTTCAGCTGCATTTTTGCCGCGAATTTGGTCAATCACGATTTTCATCTTTAACGGCGATGACGGTATATATCTTTTCAAAGCTCTGGCTTGCATTTTTCAGGTCCTTTATTATTTCTTTGCAGAACGTTGTTCTTTTCTGTGGCCCGCATGGCCTCTGTAAATTCGAGTAGGAGAAAATTCGCCGAATTTATGACCTACCATATTTTCTGTAACGTACACCGGGATGAAATTCTTGCCGTTATGCACAGCTACAGTATGTCCCACAAACTCCGGTGTGATAGTCGAGGCTCTCGACCAAGTTTTTATTACTTGTTTTTTGTTTTGAGCATTCAAAGCATCAACCTTTTCTACCAGCTTGTAGCTTATGAAAATACCCTTTTTAAGTGAACGTGACATTACTTATCCTTGACTATTTTGATTTTCTTGAACGAACTATGAACTTATCGGAAGCATTACGCTTACTACGAGTTTTCCCACCTTTGGCATACTTGCCCCAAGGCGAGCGTGGATGTTGACGACCACCGCCTGATTTTGATGCACCTTCGCCGCCGCCCATTGGGTGGTCAACGGGGTTCATCGCCATACCGCGAGTTTGAGGGCGAACACCTTTCCAGCGTAATCTGCCGGCTTTACCCCAAAGTATGTTTTCGAACTCTGCGTTTGATACCGTTCCGAGCGTGGCATAGCATGTATTTAGAATCATTCTAATTTCGCCCGATGGCATTTTAACTTGAGCATATTTTCCATCGTTGGACACAAGTTGCGAAGACGTGCCTGCACTTCTTGCAATTTGGGCACCCTTACCGGGTTTGAGTTCAATATTGTGTATGAACAATCCGACCGGAATTCTGCTGAGTGGTAAAGCGTTACCGTCTTTATACTCTACGTCCGGACCTGCTTCTATAATATGTCCGACTTTTATTTTATCGGGAGCGATAATATATCTTATATCGCCATCGGTATATTCGACTAAAGCTATTCGAGCGTTACGATTCGGATCGTATTCGATCGTTTTAACTTCTGCTTTGATACCGCGTTTGTCCCTTTTGAAGTCAATTATTCTATATCTTCTTTTATGCCCGCCGCCACGGTGCCTCGAAGTAATCTTGCCGGTATTATTTCTACCGCCTGATTTTTTCAAAGGCTCGGTCAACGCTTTATGGGCTTTATCGGTGGTGATTTCATTGAAAGCACTTACCGAGTAAAATCTCGTTCCGGGCGTTATTGGTTTTAGTACTCTGATTGCCATTTCTTAAATCTCTTGATTTTTTTCAAAAATTATTCAGTGTCTGAACCGACACCTGATACGAGTTCAATCTCTTGTCCTACTGCGAGCGTAATATAAGCTTTCTTCTTCAGCGAAGTCTTGCCACGCATCATCCCGCGACGCGTCATTTTCGTTTTGTTTTTACCTTTGATGTTTGTAGTTCTGATTGAAATTATATTTACTTCAAACATTTCCTCGAGTGCTTTCCGAATCTGAATCTTATTAGCACTTGGATGAACCTCAAAGACGTATTGTCTTTGGCTTGCCAAATTCATGGCTTTTTCGGTTATCAAAGGTTTTTTTATTAACTGTATCATTTCTCTTATGGACCTTTAATTATTGAAAGTCTTTTCGATATTACTAAGTGCACCTTTGAAGAGCAATATCTTCTTATGATTTAAAATATCGTAAGTTGATATCTTATCCACAGGCTGAACTGTCAGATTGGGGATATTACGTGCCGACATATAAACATTGTTGTCTGTGTCGGTCATTAGTACCAAAGATTTATCTGTATCAACTTTCAAATTTTTCAGCACTTGTGCCATATTCTTTGTTTTAATTTGCTCGAAAGTGAAGTCCTCGACTACAATCAAGTTATCTTCCGACAATCTTGCTGCAAAAGCTGACTTACGAGCCAATCTTGCGAGTTGCTTGGGCATTTTGTATTTATAGTCATGAGGTTTAGGACCATGAATGGTACCGCCTCCGACCCATATTGGTGACCTAGTCGAACCGGCACGAGCTGTACCGCGTCCTTTTTGTCTCCATGGTTTTTTACCGCCGCCCGAAACTTCGCTTCTAATTTTAGTCTTACGAGTACCCTGTCTGCGATTTGCCAAGTAAGCAACAACTGCTTGGTGCATGGCGTTCTCGTTGGGAGTAATCCCGAAGATATCGTCGCTCAGTTCGATTTGACTGCTTATTTGACCGTCTTTATTATATACATCTACTGTCATTTTCAGCCTTATAACTTAACTATTTGAATTACTGAATTGTTTGGTCCGGGAATACTGCCTTTCAACAAGATAATGTTTCTTTCCGGCAGAATATCAAAGACCTGGATATTTCTTATCGAAATTCTTTTGCCACCCATTCTTCCAGCCATCCGCATACCTTTAAATACGCGAGAAGGATAGGACGATGAGCCGATAGAGCCCGGGTGACGTTGTCTGTCGCTTTGACCGTGCGTTCCCATACCGACACCACCAAAGTGGTGACGTTTCATTACGCCTTGGAATCCGCGTCCCTTACTTGTAGCAACGACATTAACCTTATCTCCAATTTCAAATTGTCCGACAGTTAATTCTTGCCCAACTTCGTAAGTATTTTGAGGGTCACGAAATTCTTTTAACATTTTGACAGGGTCAACGCCTTGTTTCGCGAAATATCCCTTTTTTGGTTTATTTAGTTTGTTCTCACGAACTTCGCCATAACCAATTTGTACAGCTTTGTAGCCATCACGATCTATCGTACGCAGATTAACTACCGTGCAGGGTCCGGCTTCGATTACGGTAACCGGTACTTGAGTACCGTTTTCCGTAAAAACGCTGGTCATCCCTATTTTCTTTCCTAAGATTGCCGATTTCATTTCTGCTCCTTCTACTTTACACTTTTACTTCAACATCTACACCTGCGGGAAGCTCAAGACGCATCAAGGCGTCAATTGTCTTCTGGGTCGAGCTGAAAATATCAATCAATCTTTTATGGACCCTGGTCTCAAATTGCTCACGTGATTTCTTGTCAACATGAGGAGAACGATTTACCGTGTAAACGCTTCTTCTTGTCGGCAATGGGATAGGTCCGGAGACCACTGCTCCCGTTTGCTTAACCGTACGAACTATACGTTCTGATGATTTGTCGATTAAGTTATGGTCGTAAGACTTTAGCTTAATTCTAATTCTTTGTGTTGCCACGTTTATATCCTTGACAATTATTTATTTCAACCAGCTTGATCCGGCTTGATTCAATATTATTCTAAAATTTTTGTTACGACACCGGCGCCTACTGTACGACCACCTTCGCGAATAGCGAATCTCAATCCCTCTTCCATACCTACGGGAGTAATCAATTCGATTTCGATGCTGTCTAAGTTGTCACCGGGCATAACCATTTCTACGCCTGCGGGCATAGTTAGTGAGCCTGTTACGTCTGTTGTTCTGAAGTAGAATTGCGGGCGGTAACCCGAGAAGAATGGAGTGTGACGTCCGCCTTCTTCTTTCTTCAAAACGTAAACCTGTGCATTAAATTTATGGTGTGGTTTGATTGAACCGGGTTTTACGATTACCATTCCACGTTCGAGTTCATTTTTGTCAACACCGCGAAGCAACAAACCTACGTTATCGCCTGCACGACCTTCATCCAACAACTTACGGAACATTTCTACGCCGGTACAAGTTGTTTTCTTTTGCAAACCGAAACCTACGATTTCAACTTCTTCGTTTACTTTTACGATACCGCGTTCGATACGTCCTGTTCCTACTGTACCACGACCTGTAATTGAGAACACGTCTTCGACGGGCATCAAGAATGGTTTTTCGGTTTCACGTAATGGAGTTGGGATATATTCATCAACGGCTTTCATCAATGCCCAAATACAATCAAATCTTGGGTCATCAAGTGGAGCATCTTCAGCGCCGGCATCCAAAGCATGTAATGCGGAGCCGGGGATTATAGGAATTTCGTCACCCGGGAAATTGTAGCTTGTCAATAATTCACGTAATTCCATTTCGACAAGTTCCAACAATTCAGGGTCAGCAATATCCACTTTGTTCATAAACACAACGATACGAGGTACACCTACTTGGCGAGCCAAGAGGATATGTTCGCGTGTTTGTGGCATAGGTCCATCTGTTGCGGCACATACTAATATCGCACCGTCCATTTGAGCAGCACCTGTAATCATATTCTTGATATAATCGGCGTGTCCGGGACAATCAACGTGAGCATAGTGTCTTGCTTCTGTTTGGTACTCTACGTGGGCTGTAGCAATAGTGATCCCGCGTGCTTTTTCTTCCGGTGCGTTATCTATCGAATCAAATGTTCTCTTTTCGCCACCTTGTTGTTTCGACAACGCCATTGTGATGGCTGCTGTTAATGTAGTCTTACCGTGGTCAACGTGACCAATTGTTCCTACGTTGACGTGGGGTTTACTGCGATCAAATTTTTCTTTTGCCATTTCTAAATCGCTCCTAATTTGATAAATTAAATAAAAAAAGTTATATTTCTGTTAAAAAGTCTGTTTCGTAACTGATTGTTCATAATGCGAAAATATCATTGAGTAACTCGCTCTGCCTTGGCTTATAGACCTTAGCTTTGTTACGTAGCCGAACATTTGCGAAAGAGGTGCTAAACCCTTTACTACCTGCAATTTTTTGTTATGTTCGATTCCATCTATTCTTCCGTGTCTTTGGCTCAAATCTGCTATGATGTCGCCAACATATTCTTCAGGCGAAGTTACTTCTACCCTAAATATAGGTTCCATCAATACCGGATTTGCCTTTCTACAAGCTTCATTAGCTGCCATCGAAGCAGCAATTTTACATCCTATTTCACTCGTTACATCAATTTTGTATTCCGAATCAATCAATTTAACGATTACATCAATCATGGGATAGCCTTGCGGTCCCACATTCAAACCTTCACGAACGCCTTGCTCGAGAGCCGATACAAAGTTTTCGGGAAGTTTACCCTTGGGTATGTGATTTTCGAAGATTATGCCTTGAGATGTTTTTGCAGGTTCGACGCTTACAACGGCATGACCGTATTGGTTTTTGCCGCCCATTTGGCGTTCGAACAATGATGATTCTGTTGCGTTTGAGCTAATACTTTCGCGGTACGAGACCTGTGGTTTGCCCACTCTTGCAAGCACTTTAAACTCACGTTGGATTCTGTCCACCATAATTTCGAGGTGCAATTCGCCAACGCCTGAGATGATAATTTGACCACTATCGTTATCGTAACGATAACGAAAAGTTGGGTCTTCATCACTGAGTTTTTCGAGCGTTTCTAAGAGTTTTTCTTGGTCAGCAAGTGTTTTAGCTTCCACCGCTTGATTAATGACGGGTTCGCTGAAGTTGATTTTTTCGTATAGAATAGGATGTTTGATATCGCAGAGCGTGTCGCCGGTGCGAGTGAATTTCAAACTTGGGACGGCTATGATGTCGCCTGCGAAGGCTTCGTCAATTTCGTCACGCTTGTTTGCATAGACTTTCATTATCCTTAATATCTTCTCCTTTTTATCGGAAGAAGTATTCTGTACTGATTGACCAACCTTAACGGAACCTGAGTAAATTCTTATAAAGGATAATTTTCCTATATACGAATCACTTAGAATCTTAAACGCTAATGCCGAAAACGGCTCATCGTCATTGGGTTGTCGTTTTAGCCTTTTTTCATGATTTCCCACATCAAAGCCTTCGGTGTATTTCACATCTAAAGGTGATGGCAGATAATCTATCACGGAATCTATCAATAATTGTACTCCAATATTTTTGAGAGATGACCCGCATAAAACAGGTACGGCTAAAAGCTCAAGAGTGCTTTTGCGGAGAGCGGATTTAATACTGCTTTCGTCAATTTCCTCGCCTGCAAAAAAGCTTTCGAGAATACTATCGTCAAAATCAGCCAAAAATTCAATCATTGAACTTCTGTATTTTTCAGCTTCGGGTAGATATTTTGCCGGTATTTCTTTTTCTAAAAAATCCAAACCTAATGATTCGACATCGAAAAAGTAGGATTTCATTTTAATTAGGTCAATCACACCTTCAAACTTATCTTCTGCACCCATCGGAATTTGTATTGCTACAGGAAAAGCACCAAGTTGGTCACGCATCATTTGCAAAACTTTTGCAAAATCAGCACCGACTCTGTCCATTTTATTGACAAATGCCAGTCTTGGGACTGCGTATTCATCTGCCTGACGCCAAACTGTTTCCGATTGTGGCTGAACACCACCTACTCCACAGAATAGAGCTATTGCTCCATCAAGAACCCTGAGCGACCTTTGCACTTCCGCGGTAAAATCAACATGTCCGGGAGTATCAATTATATTAATACAATATTCTTTCCACAAACATGTAGTTGCTGCCGACATTATCGTAATCCCACGTTCTTTTTCCTGGTCCATGTAATCCATGAACGCTGTACCGTCGTCAACTGCACCTAATTTGTGCAGATAACCGGAATAGAATAGAATTCTTTCAGTGGTTGTAGTCTTACCGGCATCAATGTGAGCCATTATACCGATATTTCTAAATTTTGATATGTCAGTCTGCCGCGGCATCGCTTCAATCAGTTACCAATTGCCAAAGAACATTAGATTCAGTTACCATTTGAAATGCGCAAAAGCCTTGTTGGCTTCAGCCATTCTGTGCGTATCTTCGCGTTTTTAACGCTGGAGCCTTCGCCTTTCGAAGCTGCTATAAATTCTGCAGCTAATTTTTGTGACATTGATTTGTCTCTTCTGGATTTTGAATAAGTCTTCAGCCATCTGATAGCTAAAGCCAATCTTCTTTCTTCACGGACATCAACAGGCACTTGATAAGTCGCACCGCCGACTCTACGCGAACGTACTTCGACCATAGGTGCTACATTTGTAAGAGCTTTTTTGAAGACTTCCAAAGGGTCTTCGCTAGTTTTCTCGCGAATAATATCAAACGCTTCGTAAATTACTTGGCGAGCGACATTCTTTTTGCCGTCCAACATAATGTTATTCACAAACCGAGTTACAATTTTATCATTGTATCTTGGGTCCGGTATTAACGCTTTCTTCTCTGCTCTTCTTTTTCTCATTTCTAAATTATCTCAATTATTTTTTTATTTCTTTTTAGCTACTGTTGGTTGACCGGGCTTAGGTTTCTTAGTCCCGTATTTCGATCTGCCTTGTTTACGTCCATCAACACCTTGAGTATCGGCAGTGCCTCTCACGATATGATAACGAACACCGGGAAGGTCTTTTACTCTACCGCCACGAACATATACAATTGAGTGTTCTTGCAAATTGTGGCCCTCTCCGGGAATATATGCCGTAACTTCAAATCCTGATGTCAATCTTACACGTGCAACTTTTCTCAAAGCAGAGTTTGGTTTCTTAGGAGTAGTTGTATATACTCTTGTACAAACGCCTCTTCTTTGCGGGCACGAATTCAATGCCGCAGACTTACTTTTGTAAGTTACTTTCTTTCTTCCTTTCCTAACTAACTGCGAAATTGTTGGCACAATAAACTCCGATTTTTATAAATTTTTCATCTCTATCGTAATAGAGCTTACAAAAATAACTATTTTTTTTTTACTACCAAAATATTTTTCAACATTTTTGAAAATATTTTTTTTTGGCATCATTTCTGATGATTTAAATTACTTAGCGGCTTCTTTTTCTTTGTAATCTTTTATGATTTCTTCCTGAATCCCCTTAGGCACAGTCACGTATTTGAGGAATTCCATTGTAAATTCACCTTTGCCTTGAGTAGCCGAACGCAAATCACTCGAATATCCAAACATTTCTTTCAAAGGTACTTCAGCTTCGACAACAACATATCCGGCTTCGACTTTTGATGAGTGAATTATTCCGCGACGTTGGTTTATTTGACCGATTATCACGCCTTGGAATTCTTCAGGTGATGATGTTTCCAATTTCATGAAAGGCTCGAGTATTACAGGTCCGCATTTAGCAATAGCTTCTTTCATAGCCTGTTTTGAAGCAATCTTGAATGCCATATCCGAAGAGTCAACCGCATGATAAGCACCGTCGTTCAAAGTAACTTTCACTCCGACAATCGGCTGATTAATCAACAGACCATCAGACATTTGTTCGTGAAATCCTTTATCACAAGCCGGAATGTACTCTTTTGGTATCGAACCGCCGACTATAGAATTGACAAATTCGTACGGTTCGGGTGAATCGAGCGTCAAAGGCTCAATTTTGCCCGCTACGCGTGCATATTGCCCGGAGCCACCTGTTTGTTTCTTATGAGTGTAATCGAAGTCTATAGGTCTCGAAATAGCCTCTCTATAAGCTACTTTTGGTTGACCGACTAATACTTCGCAATTATATTCACGTCTGATGCGTTCGATATAAATTTCGAGATGAAGTTCGCCCATTCCCTTGATAATTGTCTCGCCACTTTCTTCGTCACGAGCCACTTTGAATGTCGGGTCTTCCTTTTGGAATCTGTTCATCGCTTTCGAGAAATTCACTTGTCCGGTTTTTTCCTTTGGTTTTACCGAAAGCTCGATAACAGGGCTGGCAACAAACATCGAAGTCATCGAATAATTTACGTTGCCGTCTGTGAATGTATCGCCCGATGAGCAATCTACGCCAAACATTGCGAAGATGTCTCCTGCTGCTACTTCTTCGATATCATTCATCTCATTAGCATGCATTCTGACGAGGCGAGGAATCTTAACTCTTTTACCGTTTGCAGTATTGATAATTGTATCGCCTTTTTTAAGAGTTCCTTGATACAATCTCATATAAGTCAACTGTCCGTAACGACCGTCTTCGAGCTTGAATGCCAATGCTACAGCAGGCTTATTAGGCTCGGACAAAAGGTCAACTTTTTCTTCATTATTATCTCTATCTAAAGCATAATTTGCTATTTCGTGAGGAGCAGGAAGATAAGCACAAACAGCATCAAGCAATGTTTGGATGCCCTTGTTCATTTTTGCAGTACCTACAAAAACCGGAGTGATGTGCAAAGCAATAGTTTGCCTGCGAATAGATTCCATCAACTCTTTGACCGGCACTTCTTCTTCCATAAGGAATTTTTCGGCAATATTGTCGTCGTGGTCTGCCAAAATTTCGACCATTGTGTTGCGACGCAATTTCGCTTCTTCTACCAAATGCTCGGGAATTTCTCTCTCAATAACTGCGTCACCTTGGTCACCTTCGTAATAAAGTGCTTTCATTTTGAGCAAATCAACAACACCCTCGAAACGGTCTTCAATACCGATTGGCATCGTAATCATAACCGGATGAAGATGCAATTTATCGCGAAGTTGGTCGAATACGCGGTCGGGGTTTGCCCCGGCGCGGTCAACTTTGTTGATAAAAGCGATACGGGGTACGTTGTAACGACGCATTTGGCGGTCCACCGTGATAGATTGGGACTGAACACCGGCAACAGCACAAAGCACCAATACAGCACCATCTAAAACTCTCAAAGCACGCTCTACCTCTACGGTAAAGTCAATGTGCCCGGGAGTATCAATCAAATTAATGTTGAAATCTTTCCAGGTTGCAAAAGTAGCCGCTGATTGGATAGTAATACCCTTTTCGCGTTCCAAGTCCATCGAATCCATTGTAGGACCCGCTCCGGTCTTGCTTCTTACTTCGATTATTTGATGGATTTTGCCTGTATAAAACAAAATTCTTTCACTAAGAGTCGTCTTGCCCGAATCAATGTGTGCGGCAATACCGATGTTTCTTAATTTTGACATATCCATAACGTGATACCAATATATTTGTTAATTTTTGTAATTTCTAAACTGTATAGAATAGCAAAAATAACACTATTTTGTTAATTTACAAAATATTTTAGGTTAATATAAAATCAATTTGAATTGAGAACTATTGAAAACCTTGATTGATGCGTATATCTTGAAAACTTGTGGGAAAAAATACCAACTTATACCTAATGCAAAATTCTTCAATCATAGCTTTTTAGCTATATTTGAGAATTAAAATCATAAAGAAATCCATAAGACATTGGAAAAAATACTAAAAACACGCTTCGGACTAAAAGAATTTAGGAAAGGGCAGAAGGAAATTATCCAATCTGTGCTGAAATGCAAAGATACACTTGCCGTCATGCCCACAGGAGGCGGCAAATCGCTCTGTTACCAGCTTCCGGCTATCATAATGCCCGGCACTGCAATTGTAATTTCGCCTCTAATCGCTCTGATGAAAGACCAAGTTGACCAATTAATAATGCGAGAAATCCCTGCGGCTTTTATAAATAGTTCGCAAAATCAAGACGAAATTCAGGAAATTTTCATTCATGCTCGACAAGGCGGTTATAAAATCATTTATGTCGCTCCTGAACGCCTTGCATCACGGCAATTTATCGAATTACTCCAAGATATTAATCTCTCATTTATCGCCGTGGACGAAGCCCACTGTATATCCGAATGGGGACACGATTTCCGTCCGGCATATTTGAAAGTAAACAATATATTTACCCTCATAGAACGAGTCCCAATCATTGCTCTGACGGCAACGGCAACTCCTGATGTTCGGCAAGACATCATCAAACAACTCAAGCTCCAATCGCCCGACGTTTATATTCGCGGGTTCGACCGTAACAACTTACGCTACAACTGCATTCATTCTAAGGATAAATTAAGCAAACTTGTAAATATCTATCGTTCGATGAATTTAGGTTCGATGATAGTTTATGCAGGCTCACGCAACAGAACTATCGAATTCAGCACAGGATTGCAAAAGCTCAACGTTCCGGCAGAGTTCTATCACGGCGGTATGAAATCTGTCCAACGCGAATCAGTTCAGGAGCGCTTCATCAGCGGTCAAACGAAGGTAATCGTAGCCACAAATGCCTTTGGAATGGGAATAGACAAGGCAGACGTCCGCCACGTAGTCCATGTAGATTTGCCCCAAACAGTCGAAGCCTACTACCAAGAAGCCGGGCGTGCCGGAAGAGACGGCTTAGATGCTGAATGCACATTAATTTACCACCCCGAAGATTTGAAATTGCAAGACTTTTTCATCCAATCCACTTATCCGCCGAAACGAGAAATAAGCAAATTTGTGTCAAAAGTTGAATTATACAACGAAAAAATCTCCGACAACCGTTCGGGATTCAACATCATACCCGAAGCAGCCGACATTGCAAATTATTCGGGGATGCCACTAACAATCGTCAACGCAATAATCGGCTTTTTGACACGGCTCGAAATCATCAAACCCGGCAACAGCTTTGGAGAATCACAAATCCGCTTCACCCGTAGCCGCGAGCAAATCCGCGAATACTACGAAACCACCACCGATGAACGGCGAGAAGTACTTGATGCCATATTGCGTTCGGTGGGCTCGGAAGCTTTCACCACATTTTGTGAACTAAGCATAGCCCAACTAACAAATCGGCATTACATTAACCCTGCAATACTCGGGAAAGCGATTTCGGCATTCCAATTTGCAGGAATAATTGATTTCAGGGGGACACATGCCGAAACACGCTACTATTTAGACAAAACTCTGCTGAAAAACGACAATTTCGACGTGGAAGTAAAGCATCTCGAAAGACGCCGCATACACGCTTCCGAAAAGCTAAAAGCAATGCAACTATACGCCGAAACGCTCCGCTGCAAACGCCACTATATACTCTCCTACTTTGCCGACCAAGACGTCGCCGAAAAATGTGGCAACTGCTCCTCGTGTGGGTGAGGGAAATATAACATTTTCATACTATATTCGTATTTGGAAATACAAATAATCACATATGCTTTTATTTACACAAATACATATAACACTGATTTTCTTGTCGTATGCACTCAATTTTGCACACGATTTGATTCCGCATGACCATTTGCATGAGTCGGGTGCTATATGTGTAAATCAAAACCATAATATTGATGAAACTGACCATCATTGCCATTTTCATTTTGGGCTTTTCGACCACGAACATATCAGCCAAACCCATAATACACAGTTCAGAGCTTTGTCTAATGTGAATATCATTAATGAATACACATTTGATATAAATTTGCCGATAGTTTATAAAAATTTTGAAATTGACTATAAAATAAAGCTCCTTGCATACTTAGCTTTGATTTATGCCTTATCCGACAATGACAGAATTTCAAACATATCTGACCGTGCTCCTCCAATAGCCTGATTATAACCTTTACTCAAAATCGCCTTTTTTAAATTTTGAATTATTAACTTTAATCAGGAAATTCCTATGTATAATAAATTAGTTATTTTGCTTTTGGCAGTTTTTATAGTTTCATGCAACAAGCATGACCACGACCATGAAAATGGACACGACCATGGCGATGAACACGGGCACGAACATGCCGATGTAGCACACAAATTTTCGCTTTTTGGCAATCATTTCGAATTATATGCCGAAGTTGGCAATCCCATCGCCGGTGATGAAACAGAATTTATCCTTCATTTCAACACATTACCTTCTTGCGAAGCAGTAACGGATGTCCCTTTATTGTTCAATATCAGCGGAATCGAAAGCCATAGAGTATCTTTCGCCAAAGTCGATAGAAAGGGCATTTATACTCTCTCTGTAAAATTTGCAAATCCGGGTATGATTTCGCTCGAATTCATAATCGGAACAGATGACACTCGCGACACTCTCAGAATGGATGATGTTCAAATATTCTCTGACCCACATGAAGCCGAGCACGCTCTCGAGGTGGCTGACGAGGGTTATATAGGTTTTACTAAAGAAGACGCCTGGAGCCTTGGAGTAGTGACGGATGTAGTTGCTTTCACTGAGTTCAGAAATTCCAAAAAAGCAATCGGTAAATTTGCAACAAAAACTGAAAAAGAAACAGTCATTACCGCAAGAGTGGGTGGGATTGTCAGGCTTTTAGGCGAATCCATTACTTCCGGCAAACAGATTTCTGCAAATCAGGGATTGTTCATGATTGCACCATCGGGACTGGAAGATGACAACACTGATGTGCGGTACTATCAAGCAAAGTCGCAATTCGACAAATCCAAAGAGGAATTCGATAGAGCCAAAAAGTTGCTCGCGGATAAAATCGTTTCCGACAAAGAATACGCAAGAATCAAATCCGAATTTGAAATAGCCGAAGCAAAGTTTCAGAGCTATTCAAATTATACTCCAAAATCCGGCACTTTGGTCAGTTCTCCTACTTCGGGGATGATTAAAGAACTTTACGTTTCAAACGGAAATCATGTAAGTGCGGGTCAGAATTTGGCAAAAATTATTAACGTTGACAGAATGATTATCGAAGTCGAGATTTTGCAAAAAGATTATCTGAAATTGCAACCAATCACAGACGCTTTGATTGAATTTGGCGAGTACAAAGTCCCACTTTCAGAATTAAATGGCAAACTGCTTTCAGTCAGTCCGTCAAAAACGGGCAATTTGAACTTTATTACGGTATATTTTGAAGTCAATAATAAGTTTAATTATTTGCCCGGAATGCCTGTAGAAGTGTATTTGTACGGCGGCAAAGCAGATAAATCCCTGACAGTACCACATGCAGCAGTTTGGGAAGATTTGGGATATTTCTATATATTTGTCCAAAAATCGGGCGAATTATATGAAAGACGCGAAGTTCAGGTCGGTGGATACGATGGCAAAAGCTACTTGATAACATCCGGATTGGGTGAAATGGAGCGTATTGTCGTGAATGGCACTTACAGATTAGTTTTAGCTTCCAAAACATCAGAAATGCCTGCTCACGGGCATACACACTAAGGGAGCAACAATAATGGTAAACCAAATTCTCAAATTTTCGCTCGAAAACCGAATTTTCGTGCTTGTTCTGGGCTTCATTATTATTTCTGTCGGGGCATTCATCAGCCGTGACATGGAAATTGATATATTCCCTGATTTGAATGCACCGACTGTTGTCATCATGACTGATGCACACGGAATGGCGCCGGAAGAAGTAGAACGCAGCGTAACATTTCTTATCGAATCGGCAATGAATGGCGCCCCCGAAGTCAGACGCGTTCGCTCAAACTCAACTCTGGGCTTTTCGATTGTTTGGATTGAATTTGATTGGGGCACAGATATTTTTCGTGCGCGGCAAACCGTCAACGAAAGGCTGTCAACTCTATTGAACTCACTTCCGCCGGGAGTTAGTACTCCGGTTCTTGCACCGCAAACATCCCTTCTGGGCGAAATTATGATTTTCGCTATGACCTCAGACAGCTTATCGGCAATGGATTTGAAGACATATGCCGATTGGCAAGTACGTCCAAGATTGTTGTCGCTTGGTGGCGTTGCGTATGTAACTGTTATGGGTGGTGATTCGAAGCATTATTTGATTGCAGCAGACCCCGAAAAAATGAGATTCTACGATGTGAGTATGAACGAATTGCAAAATGCTTGCAAAGAGATGAATATTAACTCAGCAGGCAGTTTTTTCAGCCAATACGGCAATGAATATGTAATTCGTGGAATAGGCAGAACCAATGATATTAATGAATTGGGAAATATTCTCATAAAAAGCGTTAATGGATTGCCTGTCAAAATTTCTGATGTTGCAGAAGTCAAAATAGATGCCCTCCAAAAAATTAACGATGCTTCGTATAACACAAAAGAGGCTGTAGTATTTACTTTGACAAAGCAACCCAAGGGAAATACTATTGAATTAACCGAAAAAGTGATTCAGACACTCGATGAAATCAAAGCAGTATTGCCGGGAAATGTTCAATTCCATACCGAAGTTTTCAATCAGGCTGATTTTATAAATATTTCAATATCCAATGTTACCAGAGCACTTATCGAAGGCGGGATTTTTGTAGTAGTAATATTATTCATTTTCCTCTTGTCAATGAGAACCACTTTTATTTCTTTGCTCGCAATTCCATTGTCGCTGTTTACTTCGGTTATTGTTTTGCAATTACTCGGACTGACTATAAATACTATGAGTTTGGGAGGGATGGCAATAGCAATCGGCTCACTTGTGGACGATGCAATTATTGATGTCGAAAACGTATTCAAACGCTTGAAGGAGAATGCTGTTAAGCCCGAGCACGAAAAGCAAAAATCACTAAAAGTTGTTTATGAAGCATCGAAGGAAATTCGAGCATCTATTATTAACGCAACTATGATTATCATTGTTACTTTCATTCCGCTGTTCTTTCTAACGGGAATGGAAGGGAGAATGCTCCAGCCACTTGGCATATCTTTCATCGTAGCACTCTTCGCATCATTAGTTGTTTCGATAACGATTACTCCTGTATTGTGTAGCTATTTATTAACAAATCCGAAGACGCTCGCTTCAAATATAAATGGAAGTGCTTTAGTGCGTTTTCTTACAGGAATTTACGAGAAAATTGTACGATTCATCTTACCAAAATATAAAGTGATTATTGCTGTATCGGCACTTTTGTTCCTAATTACTCTTATTAGCAATTTTTATCTTGGCAGGAATTTCTTGCCTCCGTTTAATGAAGGCTCATTGACAATAAATTTGGCTACTTTGCCCGGGACATCGCTCGAACAATCCACCGACATCGCCCGACAAGCTGAAGAGGTACTCATGACCATTCCTGAAGTTGTTTCTGTCACCCGAAAAACGGGACGTGCAGAGCTATCGGAACATTCATTCGGCTCAAGCATTTCCGAAATCGAAGTGCCTTTTTTGGTTGATGAGCGTACTCGGAATGAATTTCTTTTCGATGTCAGAAACAAACTATCGTCAATAAATGGAGTAATTTATCATATAGGTCAACCGATTAGCCACAAAATTGACCATATAATATCGGGTTCGAAGACTTCGATTGCGATTAAACTCTATGGTACAGATTTAGACAGAATCTATCGTTTGGCAAATGTCATTCGTAGTCGGATTGTAAACGTTGACGGAATCGTGGATTTGAGCGTTGAACAATTAGTGAACGTTCCACAACTGCTAATTAAAGCCGATAGAGATAAATTACAAGCATACGGTATCACAATGAGCAATTTCCATAGACTTGTGGATGATTTCATAGCCGGAAGTAAAGTGGGGCAAGTTATCGAAGGCGACAGAACATTTGATATTGTGCTCAGAATTGACGAATCTAATCGTAATAATATCGAAGCAATAAAATCAATTTATATTGACACTGATTCGGGAACAAAAGTCTTGCTTTCAGATGTAGCTGAAGTTATTACCTCCAAAAGCGTCAATAGCATAAACCGCGAAAATGTAAAACGGCGAATTGTAATTTCTGCAAATGCTTTCGAGCGGGATTTGAAAAGCTTGATAGAAGAAATCAGAAGTGAAATTGACAAAATCCCATTGCCGGAAAATTACTATATCGAATATGGTGGTCAGTTTGAAGTCGAAGAGCAAGCCTCGCGTGTTTTGTTTTTCGCATCCATACTTGCAATTATAATAGTATTTTTCATACTTTATCAAGAATTTCGCAGCTTCATTTTAGCGGCGATTATTCTTATCAATCTCCCCTTATCATTAATCGGCGGGATTGCCACAGTTTGGATTACATCCGGCACGATTTCTATACCGTCAATTATTGGATTTATTACACTATTTGGTATCGCAACTCGAAACGGGATTTTGCTTGTTTCAAGATATAAAACCCTTCTCAACGAGGGTCATGAGATTAGAGAATCAATAATAATGGGCTCGAAAGATAGACTTAGTCCGATTTTGATGACTGCACTATCGGCGGCATTAGCACTAATTCCATTGGTTATTGCGGGAGACAAACCCGGCAACGAGATTCAAAGCCCGATGGCGGAAGTCATTCTCGGTGGACTTTTGAGTTCAACTTTTCTTAACCTAATTGTTATTCCTGCCGCATTTTATGCCGTTTTCAAGAAATTTGGATATAAAAAAATATTTGGAGCACGATAATGAAAAATATATTTATTATAATCGCAATGTTTGTAGTTGCAAATTCTGCCTTGGCACAGCGCATTGATGATGTCGTAAGCGAAATTTTGTCGAATAATAAGCAAATCAAAGCTCATACGGAATATGTAAACACGCTTAATTTCGAATATAGAATCAACAATTTGCCACCAAATCCGAGTATTTCATATACTTATATGATGAATAGCGCCGATACTGATTTGAACCGCACCGAGCTAATTGTTGGGCAAAAATTCGATTTCCCGACAACATATTTCATCAAAAGCGACATTGCTCGAAAAAGGGGAGAGCTGGGGAGATTTGAAATAGACACTTATCGCAAATCAATTATACTAATAGCTAAAGATGCTCTGATTGACTACGTGTTTTTGGATAAAATGCAATCGCGGCTTAGTGAACGCATGCAAATAGCTCAAAATTTGGTAGATATCGCCCAAAAAAGGCATGAATCCGGTGACATCGGAATTACCGATTACAACAAAGCACGCACGGAATTGCTCAAACTCCGCAATGCACAAAGCATCAACGATTCGGAAATAGAATTTGTACAAAATCGGATTATTGAGCTGAATGGCGGAAATCCAATAGATTTGTCGGGATTACGCTTGAATGATGAGCAATCACTGCCAACATTTGATGAATTATACGAGCAAATCTACAGCCAGAGCAGTGAGTTGCAATCATTGCAGCGAGAAAATGATTTGACGGAATCGAAGGTGAAGCTTGCAAATCACCAATGGCTGCCCGGCTTCGAACTCGGCTATCGGCAGGACAACGAGCAAGGGACACGATATTCGGGTATCCATTTTGGGCTGTCAATCCCCATTTTCGAAAACGTGAACAAAGTTTCCAAGGCAAAAAGTGAGTTGCAATTGGTCAGCCTCAAAATCAATTCCTATCAAAACGAGCTGAAATTGAACAAAAAGAGACTGTTTGACAAAGTGATTGCGACTCGAAATGCCATCAACGAATACACGGAAATCCTCAGCACATCGAATAATGCGACCTTGCTGGGGAAATCTTTGGAAAGCGGCAATATTTCGATGCTCGAATACTACTTCGAATTAGGCTATTATTACGAAATCGAAGACTCGTTAATCAGGCTGCAAAGCGTCTATGAAAAAGCTTTAGCAGAACTGACATTGGAGCTTTTTGAGTAAGGTCTGAACTATGATTTGTATGATTTTGGTGATTAAGATGATGAAGAATTAGACTTCGGAAGTCTTCATAATTAACTTCAAATAGCTTATTATATTCATATCCTGTAAAAAATTAGACTTCCGAAGTCTTGATCTGTCATACCTTCTGTCCCGTCTTTGTTATAATTGACGGAAAAAATAAAATTGTAATTTTCAGATATTCCCCTGTAACTTTTTACGATTTGAAGTGTCATTACATTTAGGGAGAGTATATTCTTTGAAAAGGATTTTTATATTTGGTAAATTGTAAGAGGCGGAAGCCTATAATATATTTTTTACATTTATAAAGGGATACCCATGAAACAAGCGGGTCAAAAGAGTGGAGTACAAGAGTACAAGAGTACAAGAGTACAAGAGTACAAGAGACGTTACATTGCAGTTAATATTGCAATGGTTTTAGCAATGTTTATCGCGAACTATTCATTTACAGAGGCACAATCTTGTCCCAATGTTTTCCCACCTGCCGGATTTGTAGGGATTCAAACGAATGGACCTTCTAAACCATTGCATATTGAGTCTAAAAATTTAGCATTCCCTACACCACCTTATTGTGATGAAGCAACAATAAGATTATCCGTCTATATCAGCGAGCAACTAACTTATGGTGGGCAAATCAGCTTGCTAAACGATGTGAATCAATTCTATTATACCAAAGTCCCAAATAGCATCAGGGATATGGTCTTTCAAGCAGATGAATTATCAAAAGGTATTGTACTAACAACTCGAAACTCGGAAGGAAAGATTCGATTTGCCACAACTTCCGCACCTTTTGTTGATGATTCTGTCAGAATGACAGTCGCTCCAGATGGAAATGTTGGGATACGGACTGAGAATCCGGGACACCCTCTTGATGTTAGGGGAACAATATCAACCGGTAAAGATGGAAATGATGGAACAGTTACTTTTTATCCAAATAATAATGGCTCACAGTTTCATATTGATAATCGTAATAATGGAGGGCTTTTTTGCATTTCTCATGGTCCTTTGCCAGGGTGGACATTACCTCCAGCTACTAATCAACCACCCCGTGGTATTACGGATATTATTTCCGTATCTGCTTGGGGCAAATCTGTGGGGATTGGCTGCCATCCATGGTCACAAGAAACTTATAATTTTCCGATAATTAATATAGAAAATGCAAGATTAGGTCCTGCAAAGCTCGGAGCATTATTATCTGTCTCGGATGAGTTTTATCCATGGCACAATGGTACAAGATGGGATACCGCTGATGGACATGGAATAATTTTACGTCTTGAACGAAGAAATAATGGAATTTATAATGATGATGTTGGTTATAAACTGATTTCTGCGGGACATAACGACACAGAAACCTTTATAGTTCGTGCTAATGGTAATGTATGGATTAGTGGAGTTGAAAATCCTGAAGCGAGATTAACTGTGGACGGCACCATTTGTGCTAAGGAAGTTAGAGTATCGCTTTCGGGTGCACCATGTTGGCCCGACTATGTATTCGAAGATGACTACAAGTTGAAATCTCTCAGTGAACTTGAAGATTTCATAAAAACAAACAAGCATTTGCCCGGAATTCCCAATGCCGAAGAAGTAGCTAACAATGGCGTTGAACTTGGCGATATGCAAGCCCGCTTATTGAAAAAAATTGAAGAACTTACACTATACATCATTGAACTCAAAAATGAAAACGAAGAAATAAAAAAGATTATACAAAAACAATAGGAGTTTAAAATGAAAAAGTCAATGATTGTGTTGTTTTTAATTATCTGTATGACTAATATTTTAAAAACAATAGAAAATGATAATTCCAATTGGCGAGACTTTGTTTTTGACAAACAAGCCTGGGGGTTAGGTCCGGCTAATAGAATTGTTATTAGTGGAGAAAGTTTTTTTGTTAGTGGATATTTTTCTGAACGGTTTTATGATACACTTTCTTTTAATGGTATCGCGGAGCTAAGGGATTCAATTTGGTTACCACTTGGTGCAGGCATCACAGCAGGCGTAAGAGGTGAATATTTTGCAGTTATAAATGATTTGCTTATCAAAGATAGCATACTATATGTTGTTGGGATTTTTGATTCCGTAGGTACAATCGAAGCAAAGAATATAGCTAAATGGAATATTAACTCAAGAGATTGGCAGGCATTACCCATTAAAGTGAATGGACCAATAGTATCAATAGTCGAGTGTAATAATAGTCTTTATATTGGAGGTAACTTTGATACCTTATTTACAGCTAACGATACTATACTTGCGAATAATATCGCATATTGGGATGGTTCAAACTGGTTTAATTTAAATAGTGGTCTCAATAAAGTAGTAAATGGGATATATGCTTACGAAAACGAGGTATTTGTTGTTGGTGAGTTTGATACGGTTGATAATTCATTTGCTCAGGGGATTGGAATTTGGAATGACAGTACGGAAAGCTGGAGTACATTTGGGCAGTATGGTCCTGATGGCGAAATCATAAATGTTATAAAAACTGATGATGGTTTGTATTTCAGTGGATATTTTGATTCAGTTTATACATCAAGTGGCTCTATTAATGCAAAAAATATAGTTAAATGGAACGGTACAGTCTGGTCAGCATTAGACGATGGTATAGATGGGCATATTCATCGTTTGAAAAGTAATGGCACTAATCTCATCGTAGCCGGTAGTTTTGCTATGGTAGAAAACGACACCAATTATTGCCAAAATATTGTCAAATGGGACGGAACTGACTGGGAATTTTTTGGTACAGGTACTAACGAAGCAGTCATTGATGTAGCTTTTAAAGGTGATTCAATGTTAGTAGGTGGTGTGTTTTATTTTACAGGGGATACCCTCGCTACAAATATTGGATTATGGTACATAGCACCTCCATTGCAAATGGTCAAGCAACAGCCATCATCGCTAAACGAACATTTAAAAATGATTCGAGTATATCCTAATCCGGCTAAGGAAATTGTAATAATTGATTATTATGTTGAGGAATTAACAAAGGTTCAAATAAAAATCTTTGATATTTCAGGGAATGAAACACTTAATATAAACGAAGGATATCGCAATAAAGGTTGGCATAGATTGTTTTGGAATTCTAACCAACATGCAGTAGGAGTTTACAATATTCATATTGTCACCGATAATGATATTATTACGGATAAATTTATTTTGAGCAGATAATATTATGAAACTCATATTTACATTTATGCTCATCATATTTTTCTTTCAATGTGTGTATATTTACGCCGACGATTGGGAAGCTGATTCAATTACGATTCAACCTATGGTAAAGTCAAAGACTCCCAGACCTAAAAAGAAGATTGATTTCATACTGATAGGCGGAGCAGGGCTAGCAAACAGCGGTGCTCACTTCAAGGAGTTTATTGGAATGGCACCTGCATTTAATATTGGTTTTGAAATCCCATTTACCAAATCTCATATTTTTTCATTTGAAACCACATTCCATTCATGGATTGGTAAAGCACAAAAATCAAGTCCTGTGGTTGATGAGTATTATTCCAAAGTTAAAGATGGTATTTATTCTCAAAGTGGACTTTCGTTTGTTATCAAATATTATTTAGGTTCAGTAAATTCAAAGTATCGTTTTTCATTTCATTTGGGAAGTGTAGCTTCAGATGATCAAAATACAGACTTTGATTTTGGGTTTGCTTTTTACTACCGAGTGAATCAGAATATCTCATTTCAATTATTAAGACGAATATTATTTGCGAAATTCTCAATTGAATCACATCTTACTTCTACACCGAGCTACTATTTTTTAAATTTTTGTTATAAATTTTAATGGTGATTAAATGAAAAAGACAATTTATTTTTTGATTTTTATATTTAGTATTTCAAGAGCTTTACCTCATGAACAACAGGAAGTTCCAGTACATCAGAGAATAGTTTATGAGGCGTATCAGCTATTAAAAATTCAATTAAGTAAAGAAGAAAACGGTATTGCTGATTTAGATTTTTTTGTTGGTGATATTGAAAATTATGGACACTATACAGGTACCTTAACAGGTGGTTCATGGCAGGAAGATAGATACGATATAGTTTATCATTATAGTGGCATTTTTAATAGTCATACTAGTATTACACATTTTTGGGATGCTGATAATCCATATGGTAAAGTGAAACTTTATGATGGAGGAAGTTTCCCATCAGCTTATACAAAAGCTCTTCGATTTATTAACGACGATTATGCAAAATTCTTCGAGATACCTCTTACCGTAGGTTTTGAAATGAAAGCTTGTTCTCCAGAAGCAAATGGTAGTTTGCATAAATGGTATTGGAATGATAAAATTTGGGTGAGTTACTCTTATAAATATATTCCTTTGCTAAATATTTATTATGATGTGGCCAATAATTATTATTGGCCAGTTGGCAACCTACAATGCAGGCTACTTTATTTTAATTTCTTGGGCAGGCTGTGCCATCTTCTTACTGACATGGGAGTGCCTGAGCATGCTAAAAGGTCAATGCACCCGAGACCGAATAATGCTCATACCGCACCTTTTGAGCATTGGCTTGCTCACAAACAAATCTATCGGGAAGAATTCTATTGGACAGCCGAAAGAGTCTTGGAAGAACGTGGTGGTTTCGTAAATCCTTTTTGCGAAGTTGATGGTGATAAAACATTATACCTTTTTTATACATTAGCTCAACTATCTGACCATTTCGGTTCTTTTGGAACAAGACCGAGTAATGGAAATACAAATTATAATATCGGCATAGGTGAGATTGAATCAATAGTTAAATCATATTTCCCTAATGAAGAATTTTTCTATACAAAACCTGATTTTATGAACAATATAAAAGTAGGTTGGGCTGAATGGGAGTTGACTAGATATGCCGGCAGAGCGTTTCGTGACGCTTTATTACCGTACACAATAAGAGCCACTGCAGGTTTACTTTATAGATTTATAATTGAATCGAAAATGCAATTCCCTGACGCTACCGAGTTTGATATGGGTACTATTTACGACCAACAACAGGAATTAAACTTATTTAACCAAAACATTAACGGTAATTACTACACTTACAGAGCCGAAGGTACTCCCGGTAGAATAACAGTATGTCCCGATGAAAGACCGATAGGGTATGATGCAGATTTTGTAATTGGCCCCGAAGCAAGGAACGTAACATTTCGAGCTTCAAATGAAATTATTTTCAAACCCGGATTTATCGCAACGGAAGGTTCGGAAGTTAGAGCTTACGTGGTACCAAATTGTTCTCGAACTAATCAAAGTGGTAATTGTCAGGAATGTTTGGACGAAGACTACAATCCTAAATATGACAAATCAATTCAATAAAAAGGAGTTCAAAATGAAAAAGTATTTGATTAGTTTTCTCTTATTATTATTGTTAGCTTCTTGTGGTGAAGAATCAACAAAACCAAGTGATTGTTCTTTGTACAAATTAAATATGTTCAATCATCCTGATACTATTGCTATTGATAGCTATATGGGTTCGATACCTGATTGTATTGGAGATTTGACAAATTTAAAAGTCCTTGGTCTATACAATAATGGTATCAAAGTTATACCTGAAGCATTTTTTAAATTGAAAAACTTAGATTACTTTATTTCTTTAGAAAATGCATATGAGTTTATACCCGATAAATTTGACCGCTTGGTAAGTTTAAGGTATCTACATATTTACAATGCGAATATGTCAAAAATACCACCATCATTATTTACACTTACTTCGTTAATTTCATTAAGTTTTGCAGATTCGCCAATTGATTCTATTCCTGATGAAATCGGGAATATGATTAATTTAGAAGATTTGAATTTTAACGATACAAAGATTAGTAAGTTACCTTCTACAATCCAAAACTTAAAAGGTACTTTACGAAAGTTAGAAATTATTGATACAAATGTACCTCAGAGCGAAATTGATTCATTAATTAAATGGCTACCTAATACAGAAATTTCTTATTCACCATAATTTAATCCGCCCCCTGCACCAAATGCGGGGGGCTTTTTTGTCCCAAAGTTTTTTATCCTGCATTCATCCGGTGGCTCGGAGTCATCGGATGGATTTGTTTTTATAGCTACATAGCGGATTTCGTGATGGACAGGATGAAGACAAATATTAATCTTTCCATTTTTCCCTCTTCTCTTTCAAAATGATTTATTAAATTTGAATTAAACTCAGTGGCGTTTCGTTTTATAGTTTTTTGAAAATGAAATTTTGGAGATGAGGCAAAAGATGACAAAAAAGATTACCAAGAAAAGTGTTGCTACTCTTAGCAATGATACTTTCACTTTATTCCCCGAAAAGTATCGCGATTTGATATTCATCGGATTGATTGTGCTGTCGGTGTTCGTGTTCTTTTGGGGTGTTATCACTTCGCACGAGTTGGCGGCATCCGATAACTTTGCTTCGATTAGCTTCAGGAATTACTTGGACGAAGCCTCCAGAAATGGCGATTTCCCGCATTGGGTGCCGTACATTTTCTCCGGAATGCCGGGTTTTGCATCGTTTTTGCTCACAGGCGACCGCCTTTGGGACGTGACCTCATCCGTCTTTTTTGGCTATACACGCTTGATGGGCGATGTCTTTGGCAACGATTCCGTCCGCGTCATGCAATTTTACGTAATCTTTGGCATTGGAATGTATTTGCTGATGCGCTCCAAAAAACATATGCACGCTATAGCATTTTTTGTGGCGATTGCGGCTCTTTATTCAACGGGTATCATACATTGGATAATGATTGGGCACAACACTAAACCGATTACGATGGCACTGCTGCCCTATATTTTCATGTTGATGGAAAAAGTCCGAGAGAAATTTTCGATTCTATACGCAACTTTGTTAGTCATCTCAATCCACTTGATTTTCGAATCCACGCACGTTCAGATGATATTTTACAGCGGTATAGCGATTGGTGTTTACGTACTTTTCGAGCTCATTAGCCGCTTTATCACCAAACGCGACCCGATTGGGATGGTCAAGCTAATTGGGGTGCTGGTGGTAGCAGGAGGCTTTGCATTCCTTATGTCGTCGGACAGATATTTGTCCATACAAGAATACACTCCATATTCTACTCGCGGTGCTTCGCCAATTACTCAAACAGATGGAATAGCCCAAGCGGACGACGGAGGAAACACTTACGAATATGCCACGATGTGGTCATTTTCACCACAGGAAGTAATGACCTTTTTCGTACCTAATTATTACGGCTTCGGCAAATTGCCTTACACGGGTCCTGCAACCAGAGGTGAGGAAATCAAAATTCCAACATATTGGGGACAAAAAGTTTTCGAGGACGTCGCCCCATATATGGGGATTATTGTTGTGTTTTTGGCAATTGCGGGATTTGTGATTTACCGCAAAGATGCATTTGTCCAATCGTTAATGGCAATTTCCCTCTTTATGTTGTTTTTATCGTTTGGAAATAATTTGCCTATATTGTTCGATTTCTTCTTCTACAATGTGCCGAGTTTCAACAAATTCCGAGCGCCGAGCATGGCACTTGCAATTATGCAATTCGCATTCCCAATTATGGCAGGATACGGATTAACGGGCTTGGTGAAGTATAGGCGTGAAAATAGCCCCGAAGGCAAAAAAATCATGAATTATATTTTGATTTCTGCCGGAGCTTTCCTCGTGCTTGGTTTGTTTTATGCCACAGCCATGAAATCATTTTACATCGATGCAGTCACAAATACAGCCAACCAATCGTTCAGATCCGTTATGCAGCAAATCCCTGATTTGCCGGATTTTGTATGGTCGCATATGATTGGCGATTGGATTATGAACGGATTTATTTATGCGATTTTTGCAGCATTAGCATTTTTATTTGTCAAAGGTCGCCTCAAAACAAATTTGTTTTTCATTTCGATAATATTATTACTTTTCATAGACTTATGGCGAGTTGGATTCCGTCCGCTCGATATTACCGAAACTGACCAAGTCGGAGATGCATTAAGAGCAACTGACGTGGTTGATTTCATCAAGCAAGATGCAGAAAAAAGTAGAATTGCCGACTTTGCGATGGCAAGTATTTCACCAAATTTGCCGTCATATTTCAAACTTGAAAATGTTGGCGGTTATCACCCTGCAAAATTGCGCGTCTATCAAGATTTGCTTGACGTTGCAGACGAAGGCTCGACTAATCAAGTGACAAATCCATTCTTGTGGAATTTGCTCAATGTCAAGTATCTCATCACTCCGCAACCTTATGGTCAAGTTCAACCCGCTTACCAATCTCAACAAACCGGATGGTACGTGTATTTCAATCCGGCATTTTTGCCGAGAGCATTTTTCGTTGATTCAGTAGCAATCGCCAGACCGATGGATATTTTGCGGAATATGAAAGAAGGCAACTTCAATCCGGAGCGTGTTGCCTTTTTCGAGGAAGACCATAAAATCAACATCGAACCCGCAACAGAAGGTGCCACTGCTCAATTCGTCTCCCAAAGTAACAGTTCGATAATATTCAAGGTCAAAGCCACAGGCAACAACCTACTTTTCATGAGTGAGACATATTATCCTTTCTGGAAAGCCTTTATCGGCGACAAAGAATTACCTATTTATAAGACTAATTATGCCTTTCGTTCGGTTGTTGTGCCTCCGGGCGAACACGAAATCGTATTCACTTTGACCTCCCCGGCATTCGAGCAGGGCAAAACATTCTCAATGATTTCCAATATTTTGATTTTGGCATTATTAGCAATTGGAATATTTTTGAATCAGAGAGAGAAAAAGCAATTACAAAGCGTGAATGAGGAATAAGCATGGCACCGAAATATAAACGTCAACTTAGATTTGGAAACTATTGCAAAGCTTTAGAAAGCTTAAACAAAGGTGCGACTCATTTCGACAAATTGAATGAATTGGAAAAAGACGGACTTGTTCAAAGGTTCGAATATACATTCGATTTGGCTTGGAAAGTAATGCAAGATTACATTGTCGAATTGGGGTATAACGACATAAAAGGACCTCGCCCGGTAATGACCCAAATGGCAACAAATGGATTAATTGACCCATTTATTTGGGAAGAAATACTCGAGGCAAGGAATAGTCTCAGCCATATTTATGACGAAACCGTAAGTCGCAAATATCTGCAACAAATTATTAGCGATTTTTTACCCGAATTCAACAGTTTTAAATCGAAAATGCAGAATATAAAGTGATTGAGTATCAAACAAATGAATTCGGTTTGAGAGAGAAAGACATGAATTACCTCATGTCAATTTTCGAATCAATTGATGAAATTGAATCAGTCATTTTGTATGGCAGTCGTGCACGTGGAGACTACCAATTAGCTTCAGATATTGACTTATCGCTTAAGGGCAAAGACATTGAATTTGAGCACGTTGCACGAATTAAATACTTAATCGAAAACGAAAGTCCAATGTTGCTTAGTGCCGATGTGAATATCTTCAGCAAAATTTCAAACAAACAATTGATTGAGTTAATCAAACGTGACGGTATAGAAATTTATAAAAAAAGAGCTTTATAGTTTGATTATTTGATTTTAACATTCAACAAACACTATTACTTTTGAGATTGCGTTTATCAGAAAAAGAATAGGTATTGATAATGAACCAAAATATTGAACATATATTAAATCAAATCAAAAAGCTTGATTTTGAATCCAATTTATATTTGATTCAAAAGATGGTTGACGAACTGAAATTAAAAATTCAAACAGTCAACGGTGGTACGCATCGTTTGTCTGAGCTTAACTCTTTAGGTTCAGATGTATGGAAAGATATAGACATTGAACAACACATTAAAAAAGAAAGAAGTTGGGATTGAAGGTCTAAATCTTTCCTCACACCTTCTTAGGCTTTCTAACTACTCTATACACGATGAAAAATACAATTGCACCGATAATCAGGAATGCCCAAAGATTGATGATGCCGATTATAAACCATTGAATAGCCAACCAGCCGTTCTCGAAGCCTTTGAGTACTTGTTCGCCGAAGCTGAAACTCTTCGATTCGAGCGTCTTGAAGTATCTGAGATTAACGGTCGAAAGGGCAACTTGGTTACTCATATGTTTCATTCGCGATTCCATTGATTCAATTTGTGCTCTAACGTTTGCCAAAGCTCGTTCTACTTCGAGCAATTCGGTTACGCTATTGCCTTTTGCTAATAGCTCTCTGTAACGATTTTCAAGCTCTTTTTGAGTTCGTAATCTGGCTTCGACATCCAAAAATTCGGCTGTAATATCTCGTACACTTATGCTTTTTTCGACAACTTTTTCTTCATTTGTGAGCAAATCATCTACAAATTTTTCAAATAAGTCATATTGAACGCGAATAGTCATGCTATTGGATAGTTCATATTCTGTGGCAAATTCATTTTCGTTGTCCAAATAGGCATTGTATTTTAGCAATATTTCAGATACTTTTTTTCTCGTAGCTTGCATATCCTTAGTTTCAAATGACAATCGAGCATCTTTGATTAGTTTTCGAGTTTCGACTATTTCCTGTCCGGTGTTTTCATTGCCGGACATATCCTCATTTATTGACATTTTTGCCATGTCGGGAGGAGGCGCCATCATCCTTTCTGATTGCAAATTTTCGCCGCCACTACCGCTGCCACCTTCGTCGAGACATGATATCAATGTGACCGAAAGAAGCATTAACAAAAAAATAAAGCTCTGTTTCATTTCTGACTCCCAATACAATTATAAAAATGTATCACCAATATAAATTACTTTTGTACAACATTATTATGTGATTAACGATTTAGAATATTAAATTATATTTTTAAATATCATTATTGATAAATTATTATACAGACAGCAAAATCATGAGTGAACAAGCATATTATATTTACGGTAGGAATGCCGTTACAGAAGCATTGAGTTCGGGAAGTGAAATCGAAAAGATTTATATTTTGTACGGATTGCACGGCACAAACCCCATCTTCAAATTGGCAAAAAGCAACAAAGTGCCGGTAATTACTTATGACAAAATGAAATTCAAGAATCTCGAGGATAGTGTTCTGCCGCGAGACGCCAAATCGCAAGGTGTAATCGCATTGCGAACGATGGCAAAGACTGTTGATTTGGGCGAACTCGCGGATAACGCCTTCGCAAGAAGCAACAAGCCTGTGCTTTTGATTTTAGACGGCATTACCGACCCTCAAAATCTTGGTGCAATAGCTCGTTCAGCCGAATGTGCCGGAGTCACGGGATTGGTTATGCCAATTCGCAATTCTGCACCGATTACACCTGTTGCTGTCAAAGCATCAGCCGGAGCTTTGGAGCATTTGGACATTTGCAAAGTCACAAATTTAGTGAATGCAATCGAAACACTCAAGGACAAAGGGTTCTGGATTTATGGCGCAGATATGCAATCCACAAGGCTATATAGCGATAATATTTACGACCGACCAATCGTTATAATTATCGGGAGCGAAGGCTCGGGCATGAAGGAAAATGTTCGTAAAAAGTGCGACGACATCATCAGCATCCCGATGTCGGGCAGAATCAATTCACTCAATGCATCAGTTTCCGCAGGAATCGTACTTTTCGAGATTAACCGCCAACGGATGGCTTAGATTTAGTGCAAATTGTCCGGTAAACATCAATATTTTTCCTGATGCAAAATCTCTCTTTATTTGTTGCGGGTAATTGCCATTCGTCGCGTGATTCCAAAATATGGACATCGAATAGTCCTAATTTGCGGAGCAAATTAATCTGATAAGTATGCACTTCGGGTACGTCAGTGGCAAGGAATAATTTTCCGTCATCAGCCAAAACCCTATGGCATTCGCTCACAAATTTGGCAGTAAAAGCACGTTTTTTATAATGCTTCCTTTTGCTCCATGGGTCAGGGAAAAGATAATAAATTTCACTTATTGAATTGCTCTCGACGAAAGGCATATTGTTGGCTACGCTATAATGCAAAGCACGACAATTGCTAATTGATTCGCCTTCCACAACAACATTAATCCAACTGACGGGCTCAGGGCGAATCTCTATGCCTAAAATATTGTCATCGCCAATTTCGAAAGAGCGTAAAATCAAAAATTTGCCGCGTCCACAACCGATATCCAAATATTTCGGTGCGGTTCCGTTAGCAAAAAGTGTGGTCCAATCAATTGTTTTCAAAGCTTCCGGATATGATTCAGGAATATATTTCAATTCTTCAATCGGCAAATAATTATTTGTAGAAACATGATGTCGGATTTTTGTTCCGAACGGGTATTTTGAGAATTTTATTTCAGTCATTTTTTTAAATCAAGGGAATATTACATAATCACCATCTTTGATGATATTCAAATTATAATCGTATGATGCTTGAGCGAGGGAATCGAATTTGATTCGCCCTAACATTCCGTAAAAGCCGTTGTGGTCGAACCAATCCCAAATGTCAGCAGGGGCAGTGCCGTTAGTTCTGATTGCATTGTCAAGCCCGAAACACAAATCATAGCCTTCCGCCACAAAAGATGATGGTTTCTTGCCATATCTTGACAAATAATCTTGATATGCCGGAGAATGCTCATCCAAATTGGGATAGCTGAAAATCAATCCATTCGCTTCGCTTGTTGCGAGTAATTGTTCAGTCAGAATAGGTCTCGTGCCAACAATCTGAACATTCAAACCGATAGCTTTTGCTTGACGTACAATATGTACAGCTTCGCGGGTACTTATCAGTACAAGTCTGGAAGGGTTTAGTGCTTTCACTTCTTCCAAAATTGAAGTAAATTGCGTCATCGTATCGGGGTACGAAAATGAACGGATGATTTTGCCACCTAAGTTGCCTTTCAAATTATTGTTCCAAGTTACTCCATAATCATTATCGAAGTGCATAATTACGATACGATTATAATCATTCAGATAATTGGAAAGATACTTGATTTCGTCGTTTACATCGGACGTGAATCGTACGCAATTTTTCAAATTTGCAAAATTATAAACAGCGCTCCCAACTGCGAATTGGACAACCCGATTATTTTTTGCAGGTTCGGCAATTGCATTTGAAATCCAGCTTGCGAGTGTAACTACTCCACGTGTATATGTGTTTGATGCAATCTTGATGAATTCTGCAAGAGCCACATCAGCATCACCTTTGCTGTCATAGAACCTCAATTCATACGACGTAGCGTACTTACGTGTGTAAAGCTCCATACCGCGAATCACTTCCTTGCCGAATTGGCTGTAATGTCCGGTGGTATCCAAAATTGCGGCAATTATAATCTTCTGCTCAGGCGCCACTGCCTCTTCTTTGCCGCATGAAAACATAAAGAACAATGCGACAAAAATCAATATTTTGTATATTTTATTCATATGATTAAACTCAATTTATATCTACCAAATATAGCCAAATAAGGCATCTATTATCAAAATTGCAGCAGCGGACAAAGTGAATGCCCTGACTGTACTGTTCCCGACTCCTTCGGCGCCGCCTGTGGTTGCAAAACCCACGTGTACACCAATCAACGCCGTCACTCCACCGAAAACGAAGGATTTGGTCAAGCCCAAGAGCACTTCGCTTGCTTGGAAAAATCTTTGGACAGAATCAAAAAATGTTGCCGCTTCGAATTCAAATTTGATATAGGTAAGTAAAAAACCACCGACCAAAGCCACGACGTTTGAAAATACTGCAAGCACAGGCATCATAAACAATGTAGCGATAGCGCGTGGCATAGCAAGATAGCGATTTTTATCAATTCCCATCATTTCGAGTGCATCAATTTGCTCAGTTACGTTCATTGTGCCGAGTTGTGCTGCCATTGAAGCACCTACTCGCCCGGCGATGACCAATGCAGTAAGCACAGGAGTAAGCTCGGTAAAAACGACAGTTGCGATTGATGAGCCGATAAAAGGCTTGGCGATATTGACCAAGTTGAATTTGTCGAACAAATTCGTTGCCTGAAGCGCTGCAATTGCACCTGTAAATGAACCAATCAACACAACGAGTGGCAATGAATCCGAGCCGACGATTGCCATTTGGTCGAGCACTAATTTCCGGTCTTTGATTGCTCGGGGGAAATATTTCAATACAGATACCAGCAGAATTACGATTCTACCGACTTCGGCAGTGAAATTTATCACTTTGCGTCCTATAAATGCCGGAAAATTTAACATATTTGTAAATAGTAATTGAAACAAACATGCAAAATAATCATTTTTTTTCTAACTATTTTGCTCGTTACTTGGAACTTTATCAAGTCGTATGTGTTTATTTGATATTTGAGAGAAAGAAAATGAAATACTTTTTATTTTTATTATTATATATACTCTCTGCTCGAGTCAGCGATGGTCAAATCCCTGAAACGAGCCGTGGATATGCACTATTGCTTACTCCTGTGCTTGATTCAACTTCAGGCAGATTGGATGCCATTTTCACTTGGGATGCCGACACCAACGCATACAGCTATACTGTTTTTATGAAATTCAAGGAAGATTCGCTATTTGGCGACCCAATTAAAACAATCAGCCGTTTCGATTCGCAGTATGTTTTCACAGATTTTGAACGCGGTCGTTGGTATGAATTTCTGATTGAAAAGGACATGATTGATTATTTTGCTTATGGTTACATGAACATAGGGATTGATGTGCCGGCGATAGAACATCGTGGCAATGTGTTGATTTTGGTTGATGAAAGCATAGATTTGGTTTTGAACGATAAAATTGAAAGACTGTCAAAAGATATGTTTGTTGACGGATGGCGAGTTTTCCGAGATACTGCTCCGCGAGCAGAGACATTTGACAGTGCCAAAGTGATGCAAACAAAGGGAAAAATAATCGAATATTACAACAAGGAAAATATCACTGCTGTTTTGCTTTTTGGAAGAATTGCGGTGCCTTATTCCGGCAGTTTCGCCGTTGACGGGCACACACCAGACCATGATGGTGCATGGGCATCGGATATTTTTTATGGCGACGTTGACGGCATCTGGACAGATACATTAACCAATTTGAAATCCGATGACGAAAGAACACGAAACCGTCCGAATGACGGAAAATTTGACCAAATTATCATTCCTTCGGATATTGAAATTGCAGTCGGCAGAGTAGATATGTTCAATTTGCCTTTTTTTGAAAAGAACGAGCTTGAATTGTTGGAGCAATATTTGGACAAAAACCATAGATTCAGGACCGGAATTGACAGATACCCGGACAAAATGATTGTATCTGATGCATTCGGACCAGATTTAAAAGAGGGCTTTGCCGCATCAGCTTGGATGAGTTTTTCGGCGATGACGGATTGGCGAGAGATAGACGATGAAGATTTACGCGATATGGTTTCTGATAATGATTATATATGGGGTTACGGTTGCGGTCCCGGCTCTTTTGTACGTGCTGAAAGGGTCGCATATGCGGAAGATTTTGCAAGCAAACCGATGCGCGTAGCGTTCACTCAGCTTTTCGGTTCATATTTCGGCGATTGGGATTCGGAAAATAATTTAATGCGAGCAGCTTTAGCAGCAGCACCCGGTGGTTTGATTTGCGTATGGTCAGGGCGTCCTCATTGGTTCTTCCACCATACAGCTTTTGGCGAATCTATTGCTTATTCTACATTGCTGTCGCAAAATTCCCGCCCAAATAATTATCGTGCTTCAAGCCCGTATGCAAGGCGTATGAATCATATAGCTCTAATCGGCGACCCAACTTTAAAAACAAGTTTTGTCCAATCGCCATCAAATTTGGCTGTCACAAGCGACTCACAAATTCATTTGTCGTGGGATGAAAGTCCCGATAGCAATATTATTGGCTATTATGTTTATTCATCCGATGAAAAATACGGACAGTACCAACGAATTTCGGATGAGATTGTGACCACAACTTCATTTACCGATGTTACTGCCAAGCATATTTGGAATTATTATATGGTGAGGGCAATCAAAGAGGAGCGCCTTCATTCGGGCACATATCTCAATCTAAGCCAAGGAGTAATATCCGAAGAAGGAACTTTGCGAATTGATTTGACTCGCGACAAAGTATTAAACACATTGCTCTATCCCAATCCCGCATCAGACAATACAAATTTAGTCATAGTCACGGATTTGAGCGGAGTGTCTGAAATAAAATTGTTCGACTTATCACGCAAATTATTGAATAAACTATCAATTAATATTTCGGAATTCGTTACCAAAAAAAATATTTTATTGACAGATGCGGAAGGAAATTCGTTAGCTTCAGGTGTTTATTACATCGAAATTAGCATCAATGGTGTTGTCCGACATATAAAATTCATGATAATTGATTAATTCATTTTAAGATTTAAGGATTTTTCCTTAATTTAAGCATAGTTTGAAATACATTTTTGGAAAAAGACATGAAAAGAGTTTTACTTCTTGTAGTTATAGCTTATTTATTAGCTTCCGCTTTTGCAAATGCCGAACCTGACCCACGATTTTTACGTTCAAGCGATTTTGCAGTTTTGATTAATGTTGAAATTGATGAACAAGCACCCTCAATCACATTGAAATGGAAACATAACGAATTGGCGAAGAGCTATTTCATATTTAAAAAATTAGTGAAAGATAATTTTTGGAGTGCGAATCCTATTGCAACACTTGATAGCAATATTACTGAATTTACAGATAATGCTGTTCAAATTGGTGTGGAATACGAATATGAGGTACGAATGCTCTTCCTTGTTTCAATTGGGTCCAATGATGACAGTCAAGTCGGTCAAATGATGGGCTTCGGTTATGCTTGTGCCGGAGTCAACATTGCTGCGAAGCATGACCATGGAACAGTATTGCTTGTAGTGGATGAAACTATGGCGACTCCATTGGAAAGTGAAATAGAGCGCCTTAAAGATGATTTACGTGGTGAAGGCTGGGGAGTAGATATGATTACGGTAGCTCGAGCAGAAGCTTTCAATGGTGCAGCAGTAATAGCTACTAAAAATCAAATTCTGGCTGCATATACAGCAAATCCGGCTATTAACACTGTTTATCTTTTGGGTCGAATTGCAGTACCGTATTCGGGAGATTTAGCACCGGATGCTCACGCAAACCATCGCGGTGCGTGGCCCGCTGATATATATTATGGCTATATTTCCGGACATCAATGGTTTACTGATGCATCAGTCAACGTAGTTGTAGAAGGGCAGCGAGAAGCTAATAAAAATGTCCCGGGCGATGGCAAATTTGATATTACAGAAATGGCGATTCCGGCGGAATTGGCTGTCGGCAGAGTTGACTTATACGATATGCCGCAATTTCACAATGAGGATAACGGATTAACAAATGAAACAGAACTTTTGAGAAATTACCTGAACAAAAATCATTTATATAGAACAGGTCAGCAACTTTTAGAAAAGAAAGGCATAATTGACGATAATTTCGGGGCGAATCCCGGCATTGAAACCTCTTTTTCATCAAGCGGATGGCGAAATATGGCATCCCTTCTTGGTAACGAAAATGTACAAGCGGCAGATTGGTTCACAACACTATCCACAAGCTCGGCACTTTGGGCTTATGGCTGTGGTGGCGGCAGCTATACCAGCGCCGGAGGAATTGGAAATTCCGAAAAATTTTCTAATACTCCTGTGAATTCTGTTTTCACTATGCTTTTCGGCTCCTATTTCGGCGATTGGGACAATAAAAACAATTTGCTGCGAGCACCGCTTGCGTCCAATCCTTCGGCTTTGACTTGCTCATGGTCCGGTAGACCACATTGGTATTATCACCACATGGGAACCAATCATTCAATTGGTTATTCGGCTTTGTTATCGCACAACAATAAAAATCTTTACAAACCAAGTATAGTATGGACAAGTCAATATCCAAATGGTGTGATTTATGCAATCGGTATGAAGCAAATTCATACGGCTCTTATGGGCGACCCAACTTTGACGATGTATTCGAATGAAGTACCCAAAGTGCCAAATCTTTCGGTAGTTGTAGATGAAAATGAAAAACAAGTTATCACTTGGGATGCTCCAAATAAGAGCGGCAATCTCAGATACGAAATTTACCGCTCAACATCCGAATACGGCATATTTCAAAAAATAAACACGACACCGGTGAGCGAGTTGACCTATACCGATAATTTCGATTATGACGGCAAAGTTTATTACTCCGTGCGTGCATCAAGCATTATCAACAACAACAGCGGCTCGTTTTGGGCGCTAAGTTTGCACAATGTTACTTCCGTTACACTTGTCAGCACATCCGTAGAAGATGAATTAGCCGACAATGTTGATTTGAAAATTTACCCAAATCCGGTAAGCGAATTGTTGAACATCAAATTCTCAACTCAAAAACTATGCGATGTCAAAATCGAAGTTACCGATTTGTACGGGTCATCGTTAATCACTTTGCTTGACAAAAGGTTGAGCTCCGGCACTCATTCAATATCTTGGGATATCAAGAATAAATCTAATCAGGTACTACCGCAAGGGGTTTACTTTGTGAAAATCATCAAAAGCGGTCAAGTATATATCGAGAAAATCAATGTAATTAGATAAATGTCAAAATTTTTAATTGTAGTTTTATTTATTTTACTCGCTCCGGCATATCTCGCATCACAAGGTTGCAGTGATGCCGGAGTTTGTAGTATGTTGGGTGATAAGGACATACAGCCCGAAGAAGAGAAATACATAGCGGGGCTTTCGCAATATTTTGGTGTGGGCGACGAAAACACCGTAATATTCAATACACTACTAACCTTCGATTACAGGTCTGAAAATATGGATGTATCGGTGATTCTCCCTTATGTTTACACGAATGGCAATCTCGGGACTTTGTCCGGTTTAGGCGATATCAAAATCGCGGCAGGATTTACTGGGTCGCTGAGTGAGGATGCCGCAATTAAATTTATTGCCGGAGTCAAATTTGCTACAGGCGAAGCCAACGGCAAAAAGTCAGGGCGTTCCTTACCAATGGTATATCAACCGGGTTTAGGAACAAGTGATTTAATGTTAGGCGCAAGCTTGAGACTCAGCACTTGGGTTTTCGGAGTGGGTTTCCAATTTTCCGATGATAGAACTTCTAACAAATTCCTACACGAGGATTGGGTGGACGAAGATGAAGCAGCTCTACACTACAACCAATCATTCAAGATGAGGAGAGGAATGGATTTCATGCTGTCAGTTGATAAATTTGTAAATTTCGACAAAACATCCATTTACGGAGGAATTCAAGTAATTCATCGCAATGAGGAAAACAACGTTCGACGTTATAATTTTGAAAGCGAAAAATATGAAATCACCGAGCAAAATCTTACGACAGTCAATCTCAGAGCAGGACTGAAAAATAATTTGACTGACTACGCAGCATTGCATCTTGAAGTAGCCTTGCCGATTCTGGCAAGAGACTATGCTGCAGACGGGCTAACACGCTCATTTTCAGCAGCATTCGGTCTGAAATTTAATTTATAACAATTACTTTTTCATGCCTGATTGGCAATCCGTCCCTGCTAATTCGGACGAAATATAAGCCTTTACTCAGCTTTGATATTCGGAAAAATATTTCGGTGGCTTCATTTCCTTGCAAATATTTACTCTGATTCATTTGAATAACACTTGTCAAATCAATCAATTCAAAAGAATAATTGCCACTTTGCTTCGGCAAATAAGACAGTGAAAAATGCTCACTTGCCGGATTTGGTACAATGTATAACTCATCTTTTTCAAAATTATCCGAAACTGATGTCAATAACATATCATTAGCGATATTGTAAATATTTCCGTTGACATCGCAGGCCCACAGCGAGTAATCGTTCGGGTCAACATCAATACCGCGAGCATTAATAAAATTTTGGGCGGTTGAAAGCGGAATGTCAGAAATGATTTCAGTTGGTGATGATGGCGAAAACACCAAAGCCGATGAACGATTCAAAGCATTAGCTATAAAAAGAGTTGATACTTGGTATAAATTTCCTTCATAAAATGTCATTCCACGCGGACCGAAAGTATTATCAAAAGGGTTTTTGAATGAATTTTTCACGGCAGCCGTTTGAGCATCAATCCGGAAAATCCGCCTATTCACATCACGCTCGGCAACGAACAAATCTCCATTGCTGTATGCAAGTCCTATCGGATAGCTCGTTGCAGGAGTAGCAAATTCGCGAATAAAATTGCCGTTGGTGTCAATAGTGATAATTTTGCCGCCGTTGCCGCTTGATTCGTTGAGCCGATGCAGATAAAGCAGGTCTTTCGATTCGTTGATTGTAATATCTGTGTAAAATTCCGAATATGGCAAAGTTAGCGATTTCGTGATTGTGAAATCTTCAAGATTTACCTTGTGCACTTGGTTGCCGCCGAAATCTGTCACCCATAATGAATTTCCGCCGTCATGCACAATTCCATAGCTTGCGATTGAAACATTGCCGGTTCGCAAAATAGCGCCCTTTTCCAATTTTTTGATGCTGAAAGAATTTGAAATTCTCGTGACGCCATCAATTGAGCTTCTAATTGAAATTCTCGCGGTCAATGCATCTAAATCCGGCACAGCCCACAAAAATGAATTCCCGTGAACACCGCTTGCGAGTTCAGTCCATTCTTGGTTTTCGCCAAATCGTACCGAAATATCAACAGGAGAGCGAAATCCCGACCAAGAAATACGAAAATCCGTTGTGCCGATTAGATTCTCTCCACCTGCCGGAGAAGTGATTTCCGTTGCTAATTGGGGCATATCGACTATATCGGCTTCCCATATCGAGCGCCCATGAGTTCCGGCTCGGAGCTTCATTTGCGGGAAGATTGTGGTATTATCGTGAATCAACAAATCAATCACAGGGCTGCGAGATAGAGAATGTCCGTACGGAAACCACACACCACCGCCGTCGTAGCTTGCATAAACGCCAATATCGGTACCGACAAATATTATATTTTCATCATTTGGGTGGAATTCTAAGGCATTAATCGGAACGTCGGGCAAATTTGAGCCAATATCAAACCATGAGACGCCCAAATCCGTAGTCTTGAACAAATGGGGCTTGCCATATCCCGAGAATGTAGCATATGCTGTTTCCCTGTCAATTTTAGAAAATTTTATCTCGGTTACTGTGCGCCTCGGCATTGGCGGAGCGTTAATTTGTTGCCATTCTTTTCCCGAATCGCTCGACCGAAAAATTTGCCCGATTCGGTTTCCGGCTAACAATATTTTCGCATCAAGCTCGGAAAATGCAATTGAAGTATGTTGGTGAGTGCCTCGCTGGGAAATCGGGAAAAAAGTATCGCCAAAATCATACGAAACATAAATTGCATGCAGTCCCAAGAAGATTCTTCTGAATTTTTTGTCTAACAAAAATGGCGAATGCCAAATTCCCGAATCTTGTGCAGGAATCTTATTGTACAGAAATTCCAAATCATTTTTACCGGAGGAATTGAATTTGTATTTGAATATTTGACCGTAGTATAACTCTCCGAATAAAATATTAGCGTTATCCGGATGAAGGAACAAATCAAATCCATCGCCCGAAATATATTTACCCCATTCGTTATTTCTGCTGCCGATAGTTCCATTGTCTTGGGTGCCGCCATAATCTCTATACGGCTGCATCAAATCGGTAGAAATTGCATAAAATTGAGTAATCGCCAAATTTGCATTGATGTCTTTCCAAGAAATTCCGGCATCGGAACTCATATAAATACCGCCGTCAGTAGCATTGTAAACAACGTTAGGATTAAGGGGCGAAAAAGCAGCATGATGATTATCCACGTGCATGCGTTCCTTTTGAGTATTATCAGAAACAGATTGCCATGAACTACCGCCGTTTGCTGTTCTCCATAAGTCAATTCCACCTGCAAGGACTATGTTCGGATTTGTGGGATGCACAGCCAAATAATTATTATAAAAACCTTGCCCTCTGAAGAAAGCATGGTCACCGTCGTGTACCATATTCCATTCATTGCCTCTATCCGTCGTTTTGAAGATTGCCGCTCGTGAATTGCTGCGTTCGACGAGTGCATAAGCAATTGAAAAATCTGATGCCGATGCTTGAACTGAAATCCGCCCACCGATATTTGTGATACCTGATGATTTTTTCGTCCAATTTTCGCCCATATTTCCTGTATAATAGACTCCATCGCCATTTACAGCGATGAACATTTCGTTCTTATTGGTAGGATTGAGCGAAATATCAGTAATATTTCCGGTAATTTTGCGATTCCAATTTTTGCCCATATCAAGAGAAATATAAAGCCCCCCGTTGCTTTCGGCACCACCGGCAATGATTAAATTACGGTCTGAAGGATGAACATAAATCTTAGAGAAAGCTCCCACATCGGGAAGTCCAATCAAATCCCAATTTTTACCGCCATTTGACGAACGATAAACCCCAGAGCCCAGATATGAAATACCGCCACCGATAATCATTTCGCCGGTGGCAGCGTAAATAATCTCAGGGTCAATAGGGTCGAGAGCTAAGGAGCCAAACGAAATGGAATTTTCGAAATCGAACAATGGAGTCCAATGCACACCGTTATCATGAGTTTTCCAAACGCCACCGGCTGCTGCTCCGATATAAATTTGTCCCGGATTTGAAGGGTGAACTACGATGGAACGGATTCTCCCCGAAATATTAAAAGGTCCGATACATTTCCACTCGGGTTGTGCAGACATCAATTCGGGAGATTTCCCGTATAGTTCGTGTCTCATCTTTTCGGATTGCTTAATCGCTTCTATTCTACGTACTCTCAGTTCGCCACCCTCACTTTCCCTCTCTTTCGCAAACTCAAGTTTTCTCATCAGCGGTTTGGGGTGCGGCAGTTCAATTCCATATATTGGGATAGCAAAGCAAAAAGTCAGTAAAAAAAGCAAAGTTTTTTTGAAAATCATCTCGGTTTCTGTCAAATCTTAATTATTAATTCAAAATTCATCGTTAAATTTGTTAATCGTTTATTATCAAACAATATTATAAAAACTCAAAACGTGAAAAAGTTTCAAAATACATTTCTATCCCTGATTAGCGGAATTTTGCTTGCACTTTCATTTCCACCATTGCCATTTTTTATGTTGGCTTTTGTGGCATTTATACCAATTTTGTTCATTTTCGCTTCGGAATCGCACCCACGCCGCATGTTCTTGAAGCTATATCTTACCTTTTTCATATATCATGCCGGAACAAACTGGTGGATAGGCAGTTGGCAAGCTGATACTGACCCGTATCTGACGGCATCTGCAATCGCACTCGCCATAGCGCATCCATTTTTCTTCATGATTCCATTCATTATTTTCAATATATTCAAACGCCGTTATTCAGCAACAGTAGCACTCAATCTATTTCCATTCATTTGGGTAGCATTTGAATGGGCACATTCCTTGGGCGAATTTTCATATCCATGGCTGACCTATGGCAATACGCAATTTTACAATTCAATTTGGATTCAATTCATAGATATTACCGGAATTTGGGGAGCATCGTTTTTAGTGCTTTCGGCAAATGTGCTGATTTTGAGAATTATACTCGAATATAGGAAAAGAAGTCAGATTGGGGCGGCAAATAGCAAATTCATACGGAAAGCATACATTTTATTAGCTGCAATTATAATTTTCCCGTTGATTTACGGAATATGGGCAAAATCTGAGTACAGTCACGACAAACTCAAACTCGAATATCCTTCGGCGAAAATTGGAGTTGTCCAACCAAATATTAATCCATGGAGAAAGTGGGAAGGTGGAGTGGATAGTCAAGTAATGATGCACTTTGCTCTTGAAGACTCGGTTAGAGCAGTCAGTGGTAAGCCGGATTTGTTCATTTGGAGCGAAACATCATACCCCAAGCATACAAATGTAGAAAACATTTACGAATATTACATGTTTTACGAGAGAGTTTTGGCTACGGGTGTGCCATTGATGATGGGATTTGCCGAAATTAGATTTTTTGAAGATAGCCTCCAAACTCCTCCGACTGCAAGAGTCTATCCTTGGGATTCGACTCAGATATACGAATCATACAATTCAGCGATGCTGGTCAACCCTGTGCAATCGTCCGAGCCACAAACATATAGGAAAATGAGATTGACGCCTTTTGCTGAGCGAATGCCCTATGCCGAATATTTGCTTTTCATGCGTTCGTGGTTTGAATGGGGAGTTGGGATTTCCGCTTGGGGACGTGGATTGGAGCAAATAAATTTACTTGTCGAAACGGAAAATGCAAAATTCCAAATTGCCCCAATTATTTGTATCGAATCAATTTATCCGTCGTTTGTCGCGGAGTTTACAGCCAAAGGTGCAAATGTAATGTCGGTAATCACAAACGATGCTTGGTATGATTACACTCCGGGACCTGAGCAACATTATATTATAGCTGCTTTGCGAGCAATCGAAAATCGCCGATATTTGGCACGTTGTGCTAATAGCGGCGTGTCCGGCTTCATAACTCCAACAGGCAGTTCAATTTCCATTCTGCCTCAATACACTCGAATAGCATCAATCGAGCAATTGCCCTTGATGGACAATCTCACATTTTATGTCCGCTACCGAGATTATTTGCCCATTGCTTTTTCATTGATTTTACTTATTTCGCTTTTATTCTCATTTTTCTCAAAAAAGAATCAAGAAAAGCGTCAATAGTACGATATAATAGTATATTAGTAAAGTATTTTGATAAAAAAAGGGCGAACATATCACAAAACGCATCATAATACCGGTGCAGATCGGTACTTGATAACCTATGCGGATTTGATTACATTGCTGTTGGGATTGTTTGTGGTACTGTACTCGACTGCACAGGTGGACCAAGAGAAGTTTAAGGAATATGCGGCTGCATTCTCGGGTTATTTCAAATCTTCGGATAAGTCTCCTTTAGATGGTGGCAGCGGTGTTTTGGAAGGCATGAAGGATGGAGTGCCTGAAGCAATTTTGCCTGAGGCATCGTCACGCAATATGGAAGAGATTTCCGAAGAACTCGAAGAGAAATTAGCTACTTTTATTGAAGCGGGTGGAGTAGCTATCGAACGTAATGATTCGGGATTTAAACTGATTATGCAGGAGAAATTGCTTTTCCCGTCCGGAAAAGCCGAACTTGTTCCCGATGGCAGTCGTGCATTAGATTCAATTTCGTCTATTTTAAGCAATTGGCAATTGACAATCGAAATTGATGGGCATACAGACAACGTGCCGATAAAAACTTTTCAGTACGAATCTAATTGGCATTTGTCTTCGGCGCGGGCTGTAAACGTTGCATATTCGATGATACGAAAAGGAGTGCCCGATTACAACTTGGTGATTCGCGGATTCGGTCCTCAACGCCCGATTGCCGACAACATAAGCCCCGAAGGGAAAGCTCGAAATCGAAGAGTCGAAATTAACATCGGACCTTTGACCGGAGACATGCCTTCGACGGACGGATATAAAAATAATCAAGAAATTGAAAATTAGCACGATATTTGCACTAATATTTTTTAATTTCAGAAATCTTTCTTAATTTTAATAGTATGACAAATAATAAATTGCGAAATAAATTGAAAATATGAAGAAGATTACAACTTTGCAATTCGGTGACATCGAAATTGAGGATGAACACGTAATTCATTTCCCCGAAGGTATTTTAGGATTCGAGGATTTGAAAAATTATGTGCTAATCAGTGAGGAAGAAACAGTGCCATTCAAATGGTTGCTGAGCCTCGAAAGTCCCGACATCGGATTCCCACTACTAAGCCCTTGGTTGCTTGAACTTGACTATAGCCCGGGCAATCATTTCGATTTCAATATTCAAGCGCTTTTTGTCATCATCACTCTCGAAGACGAACTTGGCAGAATGACAGCCAATTTGAAAGCTCCGGTCGTGGTGGACGTAAACAAAAAAACCGGCGAGCAAATCATATTGACTACCGATAAGTATTCGACAAATCACCTTATTAGCAATAATAAAACTGCTACAGGAGCGACGGAGTAAACGATGCTGGTATTGTCAAGAAAAATTGGTGAAGTAATTAATATCGGCTCGACTGTGACGGTTACTGTGTTAAGTTATGACAGAGGCGTAGTAAGATTGGGCATCGCTGCTCCAAAAACGGTAGCTGTACACCGTAAGGAAGTTTACGATAAAATTATTGAGATAAACCGTCATGCCGCAAGAACCCAAATCGTAGCTCTGAAAAATGCGATTTCTGCAAGCCAAGTCACTTGGGGCACAAACGACACAGACAAAGTAAGCCAAATCAATGTAGCCTCCAAAATCCAATCCAACAAGGAAGATTCAAATGATTGAGTATTCTACTCTTGTAATTGATGATGACATATGGATGCAAAGAATTTTATCTAAGACTTTGCAAAGCTACGGATTCAAAAAAACTTTTCTTGCATCTAACGGATTTGACGGCATAGCTCTCGCAGTAGAGCACAGACCACACCTAATAGTCTTGGATATATTGATGCCAGAGCTTTCAGGACATTTGACTTTGAAAATACTGAAGAAAATTCGTACAACGCAAAATATCCCCGTTTTGATGGTTTCAGCTTTATCCGATGTTGAAAATTTAGGTTTAGCCGTCAAAACAGGCACAGCCGGTTTCATTTCCAAGCCATTCACACGCGCTACAATTTATGACAAATTGCTCGATGTGTTTGGCAAAGATAAGCTCGATATGGTTGCGAAGGGCGAATACTCCGGCGAATTGCAACCTTCGGAAGATTTCCTCAAAAATAATGATTCCGAAGATATTTTAAAAACAAGGGTTACACCTAAAATACAATTAGCCGAAAAAGAGAAAAGCAGTTCTAAAACTTCTGTCAAACAAGACCAACTCTTACAACATTATCAAGACGACGAAAAACGCAGCATCGAATCAATAAAGAAAATGCTCTTGAAATCCAAAAAATAGGAGTTCTAAATGATAGTAAATTTTTCCCTTTTGAATGAATTGTTCAGAGGATTTCATATCCAACGCTGGAACGATAGAATTCGGGCAATGGATTTAATCGAAATGGACAAACACGCCCACAAAATGATTATAGCATATTGCCTTGCGAAATACGAAGAATCGAGGGGAGCCAAAATTGATTGGCAAAAAATCATCAAGTTTGGAATTTACGAGCTAATCAGGCGAATCGTCATAAGCGACATCAAATCCCCGATTTACCGTGAAGTCAAAAAGAACAAAAAAGTTTTCGAGAAGCTTAACCAATACGTCTATACGCAATTAGAGCCAAAAATCGAAAGCAAGATTTTGCTCGATGAAATTGCCGATTTTTTGTTCACAGAATCCGACCCGAATGAAATAAGTATGCGAGTGCTCGATGCGGCTCATATTTATGCAAGCTATTGGGAATTCCAGATAATCAAACAATCTAATCCTTTTAATTATCAAAATATTAGAATCGAAACAGAACTTTTGAACAGCATTGCCAATTTCAATGATTTAATCGGAATTCAGCGGCTAACCAATAAGCACACAATTTCAAATTTTGTAGATTTATGCGGACAATTGAGATTCCAAATCCGCTGGGCACAAGTCCCGCGAGTGCCGAAAACAGCAGTTTTGGGGCATACTTTGCTGGTTGCGACAATAGCATATTTCTTTGCTCGCGAAAATAACGCATGTCCGCAAAGGCTTTACAACAGCTTTTTCGGAGGGCTCTTCCACGATTTGCCCGAAGCCGTCACTCGTGACATCATTTCACCTGTAAAACGCTCGTCGGACGAATTTGACAATCTAATCAAAGAATTGGAAATGAGTCTCGCCGAAAAGGAAATATTCCCACTAATTGAAAAAAAATGGATGGAAGAAATCCAATACTACGTTCTGGACGAATTCAAAAACAAGATACATCTTAACGGAAAAGTCGAACTCGACAATATTTCAATTGATGATTTGAATTCAAAATATAACGAAGACCGCTTTAATCCTCACGACGGCGAGTGCATCCGGGCTGCCGACCAGTTAGCCGCATTTTTGGAGGCATGGAATTCGTGCTCGGCAGGAATCAAGACAGAAGAATTGAGCATGGCTGCACAAAAAATCAAAGATGATTACAAAGACAAGATGCTCGGCAACGTTTCAATCAAGACTTTGTATTCCAATTTTCAGCATGTGTGTTAGAGATAGAGAAATTTTAAATCAAAAAGCACTCTTCACGTCTAAAAAATGTTATTATTAATTTAAGAAAAATTGATGTTCAAACGAATACTGATTGCCAACCGTGGCGAAATAGCGGTCCGAATAATGCGTTCATCCCGAGAAATGGGAATTGAAACCGTAGCAATATATCACGAAATTGACCGGACGGCACAATTTGTAAATTATGCTGATTATGCTTATCGCGTCGAAGGCGAGACCCCGAAAGATGCCTATCTCGATATGGCTCAAATCATCGAAATAGCAAAGAATTCCGATGCCGAAGCAATTCATCCGGGGTACGGATTTTTGTCCGAACGAGCCGAATTTGCCAAAGCAGTCACAGATGCCGGGCTTAAATTCATAGGTCCCTCGCACACTTCAATCGAAATGATGGGCAACAAAACCCGCGCTCGCGAACTGATGTTCAACGCCGGAGTGCCGATTGTGCCCGGAACGAAAGAAAAAATCACCGATACCGACCGCGCCATTGAAATAGCTACAGAAATCGGCTATCCAATTTTGCTCAAAGCTGCAGCTGGCGGTGGCGGCAAAGGAATGCGGAAAGTATTTGAATCAAGCGACCTTGCCCCATCTTTGGAAGCTGCCAAGCGTGAAGCTATGAAGGCATTTGGCGATGAATCGGTTTATATCGAAAAATATATCGAAAACCCTAAGCATATCGAAATACAAGTGCTTGCCGACGAACATGGCAATTACATTCATCTCGGCGAACGCGATTGCTCTATTCAACGTCGCCACCAAAAAGTTATCGAAGAGGCAACTTCAACTGTACTCACACCCGAACTTCGCGAAGAAATGGGCAAAGTAGCAGTTGAAGCAGCAAAAGCATGCAATTATGCAAATGCCGGAACAATCGAGTTTTTGCTTGACAGGAACAAAAACTATTATTTCCTCGAAATGAATACGCGTTTGCAAGTGGAGCATCCCGTGACTGAATTGGTGACAGGAATTAACCTTGTAAAAGAGCAAATCAAAATTGCATATGGACAAGTCTTGTCCTACAAGCAGGAAGATATTAAGCTAAATGGTCATGCCTTGGAATGCCGGATTTACGCAGAAGATTCCTTCAATGGATTTTTGCCCGACACAGGCAAAATTTCATACTATCGCCAACCTGCCGGATACGGTGTGAGAGTTGATTCGGGCGTCGAAACAGGCTCGGAAGTTACGATACATTTCGACCCGATGCTCGCCAAGTTGATTACTTTCGGTCGCGACAGAATCGAAGCGATTAATCGTATGGAAATGGCGCTGCGAAATTACAAAATCAAAGGTGTTCGGACGATTATTCCGTTTTTGCTCGCAGTAATGCAACATCCGGAATTTCGCTACGGATATTTCGACACAGGATTCATCGAACATTCATTCGATTTTGAATCGCTGAACCGAATGAAAAACGAACACGAGGAAATCGTTGCCGCAATTGCAACTTGGGGCTGGAAAATGTCCCAAAATGCAAATCGTGCCACTGATACACAGCCGAAAATCAGCAAATGGAAAGAGAAAAATTTATACTTGCGCCGTTTAGTTTAACGAAAATCAAATGAGAAAATGGAAAATTTAGTACTTAAAATAAATAATAACGAATACAAAGCACATTGTGAAACTGATTGCCACAAATCGGTAATCATCAACGATAAGCAATACGAAGTGGAATTGCTCAAAAAGTTTTCCGACAATGTTTTTTCATTCATCGTAAACAGCAAAATCTACCAAGTAGAACTATTCGTGAATGACCGCAATACCATTACCATCAGCTTGAACGGCATGGACTACAAAGTTGATGTGACTGATTCGACCACATATTTACTCGAAAAATTTATCCGTCAATCAGGCAAAGCAGCAGGCTCAGGAGCAGGAATAGTCAAGGCGCCAATGCCCGGATTAATCATCAAAATCTTCGTAGAAGAAGGCATGACCGTAGTTCCGGGAGAAAAGTTGCTAATCGTAGAAGCTATGAAAATGGAAAATGTACTGAAATCAACTATTGCAGGGAAAGTTGTTTCGTTGAAAGTTCAGGAAGGCAGCACCGTTGACAAAGATTCAATATTAATCGAAATTGAACCCTCATGAAAAAATTCGCCCAAATAGCCGATATTTTCAAGAGACCCGGATTGAATTACGTCTCATATATCAAGGACGAAGAATCTGCGGGTTATATAATGGCATATTACGATGAACCGCTGAAGCCGCATACGCAAACAGATTGGTTCTTAGAACTCGAGGATTTGATTCGTTTAGCGGAAACAGAATTGGGTATAGACCCGGAATCGTGGAAGGATTAGATTAGCGTTATGATTATCAAAACTGAAACAGATACAATTCATCCCTATACATTCGATTCGTCGAATATGCACGGTAATGCCGATATAGTCTATATTCCTGAGGATTTTGACGAATTGCGCCAAGCTATAAAAAGCTGCTTTGAGCAAAACATTCCAATGACATTTTCAGGTGCCGGAACGGGCATCACAGGTTCAAGAGTCCCAAATGACGGTGCAGTTATTTCTACTGAATTATTGAAAAGCATTTCCGCTTTCGGCGATGGCAAAGTCACAGTTCAAGCGGGCGTCTCTTTGAATGAATTGGACGATTTTCTCCGACCGCGGGGCTACTTTTTGGCGCCAAATCCCACTGAGATGAATTCATTTATTGGGGGAAATGTTGCCACAAACGCATCAGGCTCGCGGACCTTTAAATACGGTGCAATTCGCGAGCATATTTTGGGATTAAAATTGATTTTGCCCGATGGCGAAATAATTTCACTCAAGCGTGGTGAAATTTTTGCCGATTCTTATAAATTATCTTTTAATTCCGAAAGTGGCAAAAAGTACGAATTGCAATTACCTGTTTACAAAATGCCCGCTACTAAAAATGCCACGGGTTATTTTGCTCACGAGAATATGGACGCAATTGATTTGTTCATCGGAAATGAAGGCACAATCGCAGCAATTGCCGAAATTACGCTCAAAGTATTGCCTTTGCCGGAATCAATAATCGGTGGAATTGTCTTTTTCGATGATGCCGATAAATTGCTCGATTTTGTAATTGAAATTCGTGATTTGAGCCTAATTAACAACAAATCCAATCTAGAATCTGTTAAAACTATTTCTGCGAGATTAATAGAATATTTCGATAATCCATCACTTAATTTGCTTCGCCCCAAATTTCCGCAAATTCCCGAAAAAGCAATAGCCGGAATTTGGTTCGAGCAAGAATATTCGACTCCCAAGGAGGACGAAATCATGGGCGAATGGTACGCGATGATTCAAAAATATACGGGATTAAGCGACGACACATGGATTGCACTAAATGACAAAGAACACAAGGAAATGGCAGAATTCCGACATGAATTGCCACTCCAAGTTTACGAAAATTTGACCGAGAACAGCCAAAAGAAAGTTGGGCTCGATACAGCAGTGCCAATTGAGCATTTCCCCGAATTATTCCGCTTTTATTCCGACATTTTTGGCAATTTACCCTTGCAATACGTAATTTTCGGACATATTGGCAATAGCCATCTCCACGCAAATATTTTTTGCCAAAATGAGGAAGAATACGCACTTGCACTACAAATTTACGATAAGTGCATAGACAAAACGCTCGCACTTTCGGGGACAGTATCGGCTGAGCACGGAATCGGGAAGCTCAAGAAAAAGTATTTACGAAAAATGTACGGCGATAAAACCGTTGACGATATGATTGAAATTAAAAAGTATTTCGACCCTAAATTATTATTCGGAATCGGAACTATGTTTGATATTAATAAGATATAAATATGACAGACCAAGAAAATAAGCAGAAAATCGAAGAAAAAATCGCCAAAATGTACAAGCTGAAAAGCATTGCCATGAAAGGTGGCGGCGACGCTCGGATAGATTCGCAACATGCAAAAGGCAAACTTACGGCTCGGGAACGAGTGGATTTGCTGTGCGATAACGGCACTTTTCGCGAAATGGATATGCTCGTGCATCATCACGCCACTCAGTTAGGGCTCGACAAGACTGTCCCTCTGGGCGACGGTGTAGTGACAGGATTTGCTGAAGTTCTTGGCAAAAAAGTTTATCTTTTTTCGCAAGATTTCACCGTGTTGGGTGGCAGCCTTGCCGAAATGCACGGCAAAAAAATATGCAAAATAATGGATATGGCACTCAAAACCGGCGCTCCGGTCATCGGATTGAATGATTCGGGTGGTGCTCGCGTCCAAGAAGGTGTGGTTTCGCTTGGTGCATATGCTGAAATTTTCCTCCGCAACACAATGGCATCCGGCGTTGTGCCGCAAATTTCGCTCATAATGGGTCCATGTGCCGGAGGTGCCGTTTATTCTCCCGCAATTACCGATTTCGTAATTATGGTCAAGCACACTTCCTACATGTTCGTTACCGGACCTAAAGTAGTCAAAACCGTAACGCACGAAGATTTGAGTTCCGAAGCTTTGGGCGGCGCCGAAACACATGCCTCCAAAAGCGGAGTGGCTCATTTTGTAGCCGAAAATGACGTTGAAGCAATAGAAATCGTCCGCCAGCTTCTCACATATTTGCCGTCGAACAATGCCGAAGAACCGCCATTTGTGCCGAACAATGACCCGGTCAACCGTGCAGACGAGGAATTGAACTACATCGTTCCGGCAAACCCAAATCAGCCCTACGACATGAAGGACATCATCAAAATTATTGCCGATAAGCACGAATTTTTTGAAGTGCATAAAGATTATGCGCAAAATATTTTAGTCGGATTCATCAGGCTCGGCGGACGCTCAATCGGCGTAGTGGCAAACCAGCCCGCAGTACTTGCCGGAGTGCTCGATATTGATGCCTCCAAAAAAGCTGCCAGATTTATCCGCTTTTGCGACTCATTCAACATTCCATTGCTGACATTGGAAGACGTTCCGGGATTTTTGCCCGGCTCCGACCAAGAGTGGCGCGGCATCATCACAAACGGAGCCAAGTTGCTGTATTCATATTGCGAAGCCACAGTGCCCAAAGTGACCGTCATCACTCGCAAAGCGTACGGCGGTGCATATGATGTGATGAGCAGCAAGCATATTCGGGGCGACCTGAACTATGCGTGGCCATCCGCAGAGTTAGCCGTGATGGGTGCTAAAGGAGCAGTGGAAATCATTTTCAAAAAGGAAATCGAAAGTTCGCCCGAGCCATCCGTTCGCGAAGCCGAATTAATTGACGAATATAACGAACGCTTCGCAAATCCTTACATATCCGCATCTTACGGCTATATTGACGACATAATCGAGCCCAAACATACGCGCCAAATGCTAATCGAAGCATTCAGCTTACTCGAGAACAAAGTGGACAAAAACCCACCGCGTAAGCATGGCAATATACCGATGTAAAGAGGCAATTGGATTTGGTTATAGTTTATTGAAGATACAAAAATATTCCCTTATTATAGGTACACTTAAACAAAGTTTGCAGAAGACATATGCACATAAGCAAAGAAGAACACCAAATAGACCAACTGGTATATAAGCTGTATGAGCTGACAGAGGACGAAATAGCAATCGTGGAGGGGAAAGGGTTGGCATAAAAAAAGACTTGCCCTAAGCGCGCTGTTCTTATGAGAAGCGGGGCAAGTATGTTAATACAAAAGTAAACAAAATAAATTTATTATACAAAAAAAATATATGAAAAAGATTGAATTCCAAAAAGCACCAAAAAGTAAAGAGGAACAACTTGAAATTCTGAAAAATCGAGGTATGGTAGTTAAAAACGAAGAACGAGCCTTGTTTTTGTTGGAACATATTAGTTATTACAGGCTTTCGGGTTATTGGTTTGAAAACTATATTGATTGGGAAACTAAGATGTTTCGTAACGGTACTTCATTTGAAGATTCATTTGATAAGTATTGTTTTGATAAAGAGTTTAGGAAGTTAGTCCTATCAGAGCTTGAAAAAATTGAAGTTTCTATTCGAGCAAGTATTATCAACACATTAAGCATAAAATATTCATCTCCATTCTGGTTTCAAAACGTGAACTTGTTTAAAGATGTGACAAAGCATACAAAATTACTTGAACAACTAGATAAGGATTTCTTTAGAAGTGATGAACTCTTTGTACAAAGTTTCAAAAAGAAGTATATTGAAAAATTACCACCAAGCTGGATAATACTTGAAATCACATCTTTTGGAACTTTATCTAAGATCTTTGAAAATTTAAAACCTTATGACAAACGTTTGATAGCAAATAAGTTTGAATTACCTGAAAAAGTATTCGTTTCATGGCTTCACACCTTAATTTATATCAGGAATGTTTGTGCTCATCATACGAGATTGTGGAATAGAAATCTTACAATAAGCCCAAAATTATTAAACAATGAAACTAATAATTGGTCTAAGGAATATGTGGTGAATAACAAAAGCTATTTTGTAGTTCTGATTATAAGGTATATCTTGAAAACTATTAATCCAAAGTCAACATTCAAAGAAAAATTGATTGAATTGTTCAAAAACTATCCTTTGATTGAATCAAACTTAATGGGATTCTCGGATAATTGGGAACAAGAACAAATTTGGCAGTCCTCAACATAACAAATGTATCAAAGTCATAAAATAGCACATCCTATTTGATATATTCCAATAAAGGCATATAGTTATTATTTTCTCCTAATATTTTGTTGCTGATAAAAATGTATTCCTTTATTTGGGATAATCCACTTAAACGAAGCCTCTCTACCAAGTTTCCTTTTTCTACTAAGTTAAATTCAAAATATATTTCTTCAATAGTAGTAGAATCTTTGATACTATAAATTCTTTTGATTTCATTCAATAATTCTACATAATCACTATGATTTATTATGATATACCTATAAAACATAAAGCCTTTGTCAATAATTTCTATTTCATTGCTGTCAAATATAGTGAAGGTCCTATCCTTTCGGAATTGATCCTTGAGTGAATAAAAAATACTAATCTGCGACGTTGACTCTAAATTTGGAATCATACTAATGTCACTCTCATTTCCAATCTTACAACTATTTAAAATACAAGTAATTAGACATATCATTAATATTTTCATCATTCTGTAACCCTATTGTTCATAAATTTTAAAATTTGTAGGGACAGAACAGCGTTCTGTCCTATTATGGTCATTCTGAAGACGAAGTCGAAGAATCAAGCTTTCATAAATTCATGGATTCTTCGCTTCGCTCAGAATGACACAGAGTTTCCCGCCTTTGTAACATGAAGAATGAAAATTTTATAAAATTTTGATATTTTATTTGGAAATGTCGAAAAGTATTTTTACGTTAGCATTGTACAAACATACAAAATGGAACTTTGATGTTGAAAATTTGTAAAATAGGGATTTCTACAGAGCTACAGAGCTACAGAGCTACAGAGCTACAGAGCTACAGAGCTACAGAGGAGCGACGAGATGCTAAAACCTTATTGTACCTTATTGCTCGGAACTTTTCCACAATCAAAAACACTTGCAACACACAAGAATCATAGGTTTAGTTTATCAACCAAACACTCGCAACGTTCATTGACATACCATAAATCGTATTCGCTCATAAACAAGCGAGGTCGTTTATGATTGTCAACTAAGTACCCAGAGCACGGGGAGCTTTGGGGGTGAAAAGAACACCCAAAATGTATAGTCTATTGAGTTTTTGCTTTTTAATTTATAAATATTTTGTGTAAATTATTTAAAGAAAGAATAATGAAAAAATTTAAATTCAACTTAATTTTTCAAGTTTTTGTTTGTATTTCACTTTTAATTCAATCAGAATCATTTGCATATGAAGAAGAATGCTTCGACCAAGAATTTCTTGATAATTGCGAATATTCGGGTGGAACGCTTACATTACCTTGCACACCTTATCCAGGCTCACCTTATTGTATAATTCAATATCAGGTATGTATTCTTGGCAAGCAAATTAGGATATTAAATTACTCATGGTCCGGAACATGCTCTTGTATGGATGTTGAAGCTGAGATTCTTCGTGCTGTTTTAGGAGATGCAGAGCGTTTTGGTATAACATCCCCGGGATGTTTCTTGGATTTTAGAGTACAATTGATGGGATGTTTTATAGAACGTGATATTTCGAATGGCACCATTGGTCAAGGTAAGGAGTTATCTCAATGTGAGCCATTTGATGCGGAACAGTGTTGTGGTGTAGGATATCAAGTGTGTTATAAATGGTCTTGTCCTACTGGACAAAACTGTAATCTAATAATAGAAAGTTTCGAACCTATTACAGCATCGTTTCCTATTACAGATTGCCCTGATGGATGCAACTCTCTATGTGATAGATGGTTAATTAGTTTTACATTACCTGTGGAAAAGGGAAGCTTGTCGAATGGTAAAGACGAATTAAAGGAGAATGTAAATGTATTAGTCAAAGAAGACATTTTAGAGATTATAATTGACCAAGAAAACAATGAAAAAGCTAATGTTCAAGTAAATGTATTTGATATAATGGGAAGAGAACTTAATTTGTCCATGAAAGAAGTGAGCATGAATAAGTTGATTCTTGGTTTACAAACTGTTCCCAAAGGGCACTATACTGTTATAATAAGAATTCAGGACAAGGTATATGTCAAGAACATCATTAAATATTAGTCTGCTGACTTTGATATTATATTTAATTTTTTCTAGTATTAATGCAAGGTCTCAAAGTCTCATTTGGGACCTTGCAGATACAATAAGTATAGGTACTATAAGAGAAGTATCCTGTATAAATAAGGATATTTGTATTTATAGATATGAGTTAATGTTCAACAATGGTATAATATTGAAACTGACAACTGATGGTGGTTTAAATTGGACACACATTTTTGCTGATACTAATATTATAGACAATGAAACCTTTCTTCCTATCTATTTAGCACCAAACTATTATACTTTATCCTTTAAATCACAAGATAAAATCATATTAACGGCCGATACTAATATCTTTTGGTATAGTAATGATTTGGGCAAAACATGGATAAAAGACTCAATTGATGAAGGATATAGTCTAAGTATCAAAATGGTAAATAGTTTAAATGGGTTAATGTATAAAACCCCCAAAGGAAGTATGCTAGTTGAAATATTTGCGACTTCTAATGGTGGTATCAGCTGGCATGAGATACATAAACCCTTAGAACACAAATGGGACCTTAATTTTTTTGGCGGTGTACTAATGGAAGGGAGTATTTATCTTTATTCTATAAATGAAGACTGGGGTTATAGTTTAAATTGGACGAGTGATTTGGGTAAAACATGGGATAGCTATTATTATGGTGGATATTATGCATTCAATGACTTACAATTTATAAATCCTTATATTGGATTTAGTATTAATAGATATATGAATTTGGATAGCAATAAGACCTTCTTTTCTGTAATGAAAACATATGACTCGGGTGCTACATGGACGGTACTTTTAGAATCAGACTCAGTCCAATATTCGAGATTGTCCTTCTCTGATTCATTAAACGGTATTGTTGCGGGCTCAACTACGGATTTAATCATTCGTACAACAGATGGAGGTTATTCTTGGCACAAAGATACAGTTCATGGTATACCGCCAAGACAAATGCGTAATCTAAGAAATATCAACATGATTGAAAGTAAAAGCGCATTTTTATCCACATCACGACATATTATTAAATTAACCGACAGGCCTACATCAATTGCTAATTTTCCACTTATTAATCAAAATTCAATAGACTTTGAGTCAATTATTGTAAATAAAGAAGTTGATTTAGAAATCTTGAATGATTGTGCCGAAAAGAGTCAAATATTTATAACCATTTATAATAGTACCGGAAAATTAATTTCTAACGATAAATTTCGATATTCTCACTTTGATAAAGGGGTTATTTTAAACTTCTCAAACTTTACAAGCGGTTTTTATTTGATTAGAGTTGATTGTGCCTCGAAAAACAAATTATTAAAATTATTAATTATATGAAAAATTTATGAAAAATCTCATTTTATTAATATTGATTTTAACTACATATTTCTCCCTTCCTCTTTATGCAGATAATAATTGGTTGCATATTAAGGACACTTTTTATAAGAATTTTCAAAAAGCTATATGTTTTGACTCCTTGAATTACGGTGCTTTAGGGCTCGCTATTAATGGTGTAACCAAATTTTATCTTACATCGGATGGTGGTATTAATTGGCAACAAACATTAACGGATGACATTTGTTTCTTAGAACCCGAAATTAGAAGAGGAAATCTTTATCCTATTGATATTTCTAAAACTATTGATGGTTTTGTTTATATTGCTTGCGATACAGGTTATTTTATTTATTCTACTGATAGTTGTTCTACTTGGCAACGATTTAAATCAGGCATTGACAGTAATTTTAAATTTTTTGATATGTATGACAGTAAAATAGGAATAGCTGCAACCGAACATACATTATTCATTTCAGAAGACGGTTGCTCTACATTCATAGAAATTCCCATAAATATCGAGAATGCCATAATCTCGAGAATTTGGAACATAAAAATTCTTGATGAGAACCATATTTTTATAATAGCAGAATCATACAGTTTGAAGTCTAACGTACTTATTAAGTCTTCTAATCAAGGTTCCACTTGGGAGATGATTTCATTCGGCAAAATTGAAACCGGTAGATTATTTAATATTGGGTTGGAGCATATTTGGCTCGCTGCACCTATTTCAATATATTCACAAGGGAAAAAAACAACAGAAGACTTTATATATTATTCGAATGACCATGGAAATACTTGGATTTTACAGTATTCTAACCAAAAAGATAATGATGGTTTTATAACCTCTTTAAATTTTTATGATGAGTTTAATGGCATTGCTACCGGTTGGTATGGATTAATATACATGACATTCGATGGTGGGAAAACTTGGCAACAAAGCTTCCATAGACAGTATTATTTGAATGAAAATTTATTCGCCTGCCTGAGGATTTCCCAAGATAAAGCTGTAGTATTTTCCGAAAAAGGTCATATTTACAAGTATGAATTGAACGAGATGAGTATAAATTATTTACACCAAGAAGAGATATTTATAAACTATTTGACTCAGTCAGATTATTTAGAAATTAATTTTAATGAGATTGACATTAGAACCAGCAAAAATTTAGAAAATTTTAAAATATATAATATTCTAGGTGAATGTATGGTTAATCAATCAATTCCAACTTCTAATGGAAAACATTATATTGATGTCTCAAAATTATCTGCCGGCTTGTATTTTGTGATAATTGGCAATAGTGTAGAGAAGTTTGTGAAGATGTGAATTCTGTCACACCGACAAGCTCACCTTTTGTCAAATTACTGACAATCATCATACAAATCATAGTTCAGACAACTTTATCCCGTCAGGTATTACACCTGGCGGGACGATACCCCCAAATAAATTCCTTCGCTCTCATTTGCAGCTTTTGTGATTTTTTCCTCACAATTTACTATTTTAGTAATTGTGAGAGATGAAAGAATAAAAATATTATATATGAGTCATTTCGGTGACCTTTCGATGGGCGGACAAAAAAGTATGTTTGCTCTGATTCGGAATTTGGACAAAAGCCGCTTTGAACCGCTCGCCATCGTGCCATACGAAGGGGAACTCTCCAAAAATTTGGCTTCAGCCGGTTGCAAAGTCTTCACTATGCCTTTGTTGCCGCTCAAACCAAAATTCTATTTCCAGCAAATCAGCAACATTGCCTCGCTCTCTCGGATTATTCGCACTCAATGTATCTCAATCGTTCACCCAGACCACGAGCGTGATGCTTTGATAGCGGGGCTTGCCTGCAAATTCACGAATGCGAAAATGCTGTGGCATGTACGATTGACGCGTAAAGTAGGTACCGACAAATTAACTTTTTCGCTGGCAGATAAAGTGATTGGCATAGCGGAAGATGTTCGCAATCGCTTTGAGGGGATGGCGTCGCTCGACCGGAAGTACATTACAATATATAATGGTGTAGATTGCGACGAGTTCAAACCGATTGATAAAACTACCATCAAGGCAAAATTGGGGCTTGAACCGAATAAATTTATCATCACTTTTGCCGGGCAATTCAAGCGTGGCAAAGGACTTATGGATTTAATCGCTGCAGCAACGCTTATTGATAATGATAATCATCAATTTATGCTAATCGGCAAGCCCGAAAGCGAAAATTTTCTCGCTGAAATGAAAGATGCAATATCGGCAGCAAACTTGGAAAGTAGAGTTAAAATTATGGAATTCCAAAGCGATATCCAAAATTGGTTTGCGGCATCGGACATCGTAGTTTTGCCATCACATGAAGGCACCGAAGGAATGGGCAGAGTGCTGTTCGAAGCTATGGCTTGTGGCACGGCTGTAATCGGGACGAATATTTCCGGCGTTCGCCAAGCGATTTCACAGGAGACAGGTTTGTTGGTAGCTGAAAAATCGCCGCAAAGTTTGGCAGAGGCAATAACTAAGCTTATGGCGGATAAGGTTATGAGGCACAGCATGGAACACAATGGACGGCAAAGAGCATTAGAATTTTTCGATATTAAAAATCATGCGAAAAATGTTGAAAAAATTTATGAGCAATTAATAAGTGTGCAAAAATAGATGGAGATAAATTTAAAAAAAATAGAACTATGGTTCAAAAAGAAAATTAATTCTTTTTTGAAAATGGACCGTCAGCCGATTTTAATCGAAAAGCCCATGAATAAATTCTTTTTTGTCGAAGGTAGCCGTATTCTGCTTCTTCGCCACGACCGCATTGGCGATGTGATGGTTTCGGTGCCATTTATCAAACTTTTGCGAGAGGTTTTCCCCATTGTTGAATTAGATATATTATTGTCAGAGAATAATTCCGCCGCCGCCGCCGCAGTTAAGCCATTTGTAAATAATATTTATGTTTATAAAAAGGATTTTATTAGCATTATTAAATTATTACGACAATTAAATAAATCAAAATATGATATGATTATTGATTTATTCGATAATTCTTCTACAACGTCATCAATGGTAATTAAATTCGCAAATCCATTATATTCTCTGGGAATAAATAAAAATAATTATTATACCTATAGTCATGTTGTACCTCTATTAAATAAAAATAAACATCACATTGTAGAGCGAATTGCCCAATTAATTTTACCTTTTGGAATAAATCCTTCATCACAAGATTTAAAGCTTTCTTACCCGCTGACTGATGAATTAATTAAAAAAGCTAAAATTTATTTGAATAATTGCAAATCAAAATTTAAAATAGGAATTAATTTATCAGGCTCGAATAGAAGCAAATACTGGGGCACGGAAAATTATATTGAATTTATTAAATATGTAAATAATAAATATCCACATTTCGATGTAGTCCTATTTTTTACTCAAGATTATGAAGCGGATTCCAACGAAATTATTGCAAATTGCAAATGTTTCAAAGCTCCCACCGGCAAAAGTTTTGACGAATACACTGCGATGCTGTCGCTATGCAACGTAATTTTGACGCCCGATACAGCAGCAGTCCACATAGCCGCGGCGTTTGCGATTCCGTGCATTGGGTTATTCCTATGGACAGGTTCAAAGGAAACAGGATTGCCATGGTTTTCGTACAATTCTCCTTACCGATGCCTTAAAACTTCAACCGGTGAATTAGTGAATATCGCAGTGGAGGACGTTATCAAAGAAACTGATGAAATCGTTATGGAACACAAATTGGGCGATACACAATGAAAGCAATGGTAGTGCAACTCGGCAGAATCGGCGATTTGATTTTATTAACACCGATGCTTGAAGAACTGAAAAATAAATATTCGGCACAAGTTACTTTGCTTGTTGGTCCGAGCAATTACAGCATTATCAAAGGGCATCCGGCAATTGACCGAATCATTGTCCTGAACAAAGCGCCTCACAAGCTGTTGCTCACATTGCTAAAGTTGCTGATTAAACGATTTGACGTTTGGATTGACCCGCGAGACCATCATTCCACCGAAGGAAGATTATTGGCTCGAATTGGCAGAGCAAAAATGAAAATCGGTTTCAATTCCGAAGCGAAAAAGGCAGTTTTCACGCATGGCATCAGCAACGAAAATCATAATTTGCACCAAGTCCAAATCGGCTTGAATGCGCTGAGACCATTGGGATATGAGCTAAGCAATGAAATCCCCCGCCCAACGTTGCCATTGAATCCCAATTCCGAGAAAAAAATTGACGAATTCATTGGCTCTCATGCAAATCAATTCACACTTTTGAATATTTCGGCAAGCAAGGACGACAAGATGTGGCACGAAGACTTGTGGGTCAGGTTCATCAGATCGCAATCGAATCTGCTTGGAGAACTTATATTGTGCCATGCCCCCAACCACAAAGGTGTGGCAAATTCAATCATTTTCAAACTTGATAGGGAAATAAAAGTATTTTCTTCGCCGGAAATATCGGATATTGTCTCGCTAATCAGCCGAGCAAGTCTATTGATTGGTCCGGATACTTCACTTGTGCATATTGCTGCGGCATTCAATATTCCTGTTCTTGCACTTTATAGTGGATTAGATGAATTTTACGTCAAATTCCGCCCGCTTTCAGAAATTGAAATCTCTGTACGCGCCGATAAAGGCGATACGGGAATAAAATCCATAACATTAGATAGTATGATTGAATCTTATACAGAAATAGGAAAGCAACTTTTGCAAAAAAAGTAATATTGCTAGTATTTAATTCCGGTCAATATAGATGTAAAAATGTCATCGGCTTCTGAAAAACTCGGAAGCGGATTGTCATCTACAATCATCGGGACGAGCGAAAACTCGTAAAATTCGTTTGCAGTGGAGATGAAAACCACCGATTTGGCTTTGACAGCACCTCCAGTGGTGGAATATTCGTATTTGACAAATTCTTGCAAACCAATATTAAGTTTTTGATATTTGCCCACTTGACGCACCACACTCGAAGTTTTTCGCTCTCTTTTGCCGAGACTCATCCGAGCAACGCCATACAAGCCTTCGCCTTCGAATGCCTCTTGGACAGTCGCCGAATGTCGAATCACAGAAAACACTGCACTGAGATTGTATTCAGGGTTGATAGCGATAGCGATTATATCCGGCGAAACTTTGTCCTTCGGGTCAATCACAAACCACCCTTGCGGCAGAAATGCAATCATATCGCCTTTGACAGAGCGAATCATGTTTTCAGATAATGGAATAATCGGTTTGGGGCTAATGGCAATTTCCGGCTCAATTTGTATATATTCGTCATCATGTTTGACGATAATACAACTCGAGACAGTCGTCAAAATCAGTAATGCAATTGCTATTAATCTAAAATAAGACATTTGAAATTTTATCATTTTAATATTCTTCAATATGCAATGAACCTTTAGTTTCTTTGCAATGTTTGATATAATTATTCTTATATAAATAAGAAGAAACAGATTCGACCATTTTGGGATTGCCACACAAGAAGAAATGAGTTTTCTTTGGGTCAATTTCGATTCCGGCTTTATTGGGTAATATTCCATCTTCGAGATGTTTTTCAATATATCCGGTCAATCCTGCCCAATTTTGGTCAGCTCTTAGTAAAGTTGGGAAATAATAGAAATTTTTGAAAGTATTTTGAATCAGCGTTAGTTCGCTGAAATAGCCCAAATCCCAAGGGTAACCTGCTCCATGAATAATAGCCAACTTAGTATTTAGGTGAGTTGCCAGATGCGAACGGAGAAAACTCATATACGGAGCAAGCCCTGTGCCTGTTGCAATCATAACGATGTTGCAATTTTCGGGGACGTTGTCGAGCGTAAACACACCGAGAATTTTATCATCAATCCACATTCTTCTGCCCAAAGTCAGATTGAAAAGTCTTGGGGTTAGTTGCCCCGATTTCACTTGACTAACATAAAACTCAAATTCGGTTGTTTCAAAATTAGCTGATGCAATCGAATAGGGGCGCTTAATCAAAATATCCGGAGCCATAGATTCGAGTGGCATTACCGAATTTGGCGAACGTTGCTCTTGGGACAAAAGCCCTATTTGTGTGTATTGACCTGCTTTAAATTGCGTTCGAGGCTTATCAGTGCTCAATCGCAAGACTAACAAATCGGGTGTCAGAAGTATTTTCCCGATTACTGTTGCATTATAAGGCGATTCTGTCATAAAGTTTTTTCATTTTCCATTTTTATAATAATCTAAAAATACGGCAAACTAAAAAAATAATCACTATGCTTTTAAAAAAATTGACTATTATTTCATTACTTTTTGTTATTTTTATTGATATTTTCTTGTAAAAGATTGATTTTGTTTGCATTCGAGGTAGAATTTTTTTGCATTAACTTTTGTTTAGTAATAGAGAAAAATTATAATGGCAGTAAAGCGACTTTTTATTGGAACTTTTGTTGACTATACATTATTCGAACCTATATACGATGAAATTGTAGATGAGTTAGGCGAAGTTGTCTTCGGAAAATGGACTGAAATCAACAACTTGCATTTCACTTACAAATTTTTGGGAAATATCGAATTAGATAAAATTGATTCTCTAATCGAATCACTCGGCGATTCCTTAGGATTGAAGGAATCTCCCTTGAAAATTCGCGGATTGGGTTGCTTCCCGACTCCCAACAAACCGCGAATCGTCTATGCACGTGTTTTCAATCCCGATAATAGCATTAAGAAAAATTATGACATCATCGAAAAGAAAATGACGGCTCTCGGATTTCCGCCCGAGGTCAAATTTTTCGTTCCACATGTGACTTTGATGCGTGTCAAATCTTCTCTGACCGGATTTGCCGATAAATTGAAGACCTATAACAATATGCCGATTGGTCTGATGCCGTCGTATAAGATAAGTTTAGTTGAAAGCTCTCTAACAAACCAAGGACCAATTTACAATATAATTGCCTGAAATGGATACGAAGAGCATATTGAGAATTTCATTTTTGCTTGCCATTCTCGGCGTAATTTTATTCATCCCAAACTTAGGTTTGGTGCATTTATTTGATTGGGACGAAATCAACTTTGCTGAAGCGGCTCGCGAAATGCTTGTAACGGGCGATTATCTAAACGTCCGCATAGATTTTGAGCCATTCCACGAAAAGCCCCCGCTTTTTATATGGATGCAGGCGCTTTCGATGCACATCTTCGGCATTAACGAATTTGCTGCTCGATTGCCGAACGCATTGATTGGCATCATCACGATTCAAGTGCTGTTCCACACAGGCAGAAAATTATTTGATGTCAAATTTGGCTTGATTTGGGTTATGGCTTTTGTAGGCTCTCTGCTGCCACATTTTTATTTCAAAACTGCAATCATAGACCCGACGTTCAATTTGCTGATATATCTCTCCATCTACTACCTTTTCAAACTTAGTAAAAATGAATTGGAGAAGAGTGAATTCAAAGCAATGGATTTGTTTTATGCAGGATTGTTCTGCTCATTGGGGATGTTGACTAAAGGTCCGGTGGCTTATTTGCTGATAGTACTGACTTGGGCAGGCGTCTTTTTCATTTATCGCAAACAAGCAAAATTTCCAATAAAAAAATTGTTGCTATTCACGCTTTATGCCTCAATTTTGCCCTTAATTTGGTATTCCTTGCTGATTATGCAATCAGGCAGTGGATTGGTGGAAGATTTCATAATGTACCACATCCGTTTGCTAACTACGGGAGATGCGGGGCATTCGGGACCGATTTATTATCATTTTGTGATTTTGTTGTTGGGATGCTTTCCGGCTTCAGTGCTGATTTTCAGGTCTTTCCGCAAACAAGCCGATGATTCGCAATCGCAAAATTTATTCAAAATATGGAATTTTGTTCTGCTTGCTGTTGTCCTAATTATTTTTTCAATCGTTAAAACCAAAATAGTTCATTATTCATCGTTGGCGTATTTCCCGATTACATTTTTAGCAGCATATTCAGTGTATTCAATAGTTTATCGTGAAATCGGCTGGAAATGGACAACGACCGCAATGTTAGCTTTGATTGGCATTGTATATTCGGCACTTTTTATACTTTTCCCACTTGCATTAATCAATGTAGAAATGATTTTGCCAAAAATAACAGACGAAATGACATACGAAGTGCTGAGTTCGCGCGTACATTGGGGAGGTTTTGAGTATATTGTAGGAATCATATTTTTCGTGGGGCTTTGCATTTCGCTTGTATTAGTCTTTCTGCGAAAATATTTGCCCTCATTTGTCGCCCTGACAGCGACTATTGCAGTAACCATAACACTATTTTTGCCACTCGTAGCGCCCAAAATTGAACAATACACACAAGCTGCTCCGATTGAATTTTTTGGCTACCTTGCCCAAGATGATGTTTACTTGCATACTCTGGGATATAAGTCATACGTGCCATTTTATTATGGCGCAAAGAAATACGAGCGCTCACGCTATTATTTGGGGATGTCAGGCAGGGAATATGAACAATTTCTGCTCGAAGGCGATATCGATAGCGACGCATATTTCTCGGCAAAGATGACAGCTGCCGACAATTTTGCAAATCAATACCACGAATTAATCGAGTTATATCGCAAAAACGGCTTCGTATTCTTCAAACGAGAGCGAATTCAATGACATTTGAAATGGTCGAATCCTTGCAAACATGAATTGCAATAATGGAGTGATTTGCAAGCGGTCGAACCAAATTCGCTTATGATTTTCGTATCGTCCGAATCGCAAAATGGGCAAATTATCGCCGCCGGAACTTTGATAATATTAAACAAATCGGAGCTTTCCAATTCATAAGTTTTATTTTGTGGCGGAGCAATTCCCGATTCTTTCAATTTCAGCTTCGTTTCATCGCTCATCCAATCAGTTGTCCAAGCGGGCGAAAGTCTCGTTTCGATAATTAAATTGCTAATTCCTACCGTTTCGAGCACTTTTTTGATTTCATTATGAATCCAACCCATTGCCGGACATCCGGAATAAGTGGGCGTAATAACGATTTTCACTTGATTATCGCTAACAATAACTTCCCGAACCATTCCCATTTCGATTACGCTAACGGCAGGAATTTCGGGGTCTTTGACCTCTTGGAGAATCTCCAAAATTTCGTCTTTTGTTATTGCAGCTACACTCATATTCTTACCATTTAGCATCGGGATAGAGCCGGCGCAGGTACTGCATATCCGACAAAATATGTCCCAAATTTTCGGTGTGATAGCCTTTTCTGCCGCCGGATTGCATAAACAAATCAATTGACGGCACATCGAGCGTTGCCTTCGTGAGCAATTGCGAAACAGATTCATACCATTTTGCTTTCAATCCGCTTAAATCAGGAATAATTCCTTCCGATTTGAGCAAATCGTCATCACCGTCAGTTTCGAATAATTCGCCTGTGTACATCCACAAAAATTCGACCGCTTCGGCTATTCGCTTATGGCTTTCTTCTGTTCCGTCGCCGAGCCTTAGCATCCATTCCGACGAGTGGCGCAAATGATATTTGGCTTCTTTGACAGATTTTTCGGCGATGCCTCTGATTTGCTCATCGGTACTTTTCGATAATGCTTCCATCAAATAATAATCATAAACATCGAAGAAAAATTGACGGGCAATTGCATAGGCAAAATCATCGGTGTTTTGCTCGCACAGCAGTGCGTTTCGGAATTCTTTTTCGGTTCGCAAATATGCCAAATCATCTTCTGTGTGGTTGGAATTTTCCAATTCGGCTGCATATTTCAAAAACAAAACGGATTGACCAAGCAAATCGAGTGCAATATTCGACATCGCAATATCTTCCTCGAGTATAGGAGCGGCGCTACACCATTCGGCAAGGCGATGCCCGAGAATCAGTCTATCGTCAGCGTGTTTTATCGCAAAATTGAACAAGGCTTTTTTCGTAGCATCAGTGGACATCAACGTTTACTCCTTTGGGGATTTTGTAGAATTGTGGGTGGCGATAAACCTTGTCATCAATCGAATCGAAAAAGGCTTCATTGTCCTGCGGAGCGGTTGCCGTAATCAATTCCGATGGAGTTACCCAAATGCTGACGGGTTTGTCCCGACGTGCGTAAACGTCGCGCGCATTTTGGATTGCCAATTCGGCATCTGGCGCATGTACGTTGCCTACGTGCTCGTGTGGTTTGCCTGTCTTCAGTTGTATGAAAACTTCCCAAAGTTTCCATTGTGTGTCGTTGCTCATTTTTCACCTGTTTTTAATTATTTTTTACTCGATAGTTTCTTTTACGTGTCATAGTCGGATTTATTACTTTGTGAAATATCGAATTAATACAACACTAACATATTTGATTCGACGTAATTAATTGTAATGATGGACTAATTAAAAAAATAATGGAAAAAATTATGGATGACAAAGCAAAACTCGAGGAATTTGAAGCTCGAATTAATGCAGGCGAAAAAATCGAACCCAAAGATTGGATGCCGGAAGAATACCGCAAAAATCTGATACGGATGATTTCCCAACACGCACACAGCGAAATTGTGGGGATGCTTCCCGAAGGAAATTGGCTGACTCGTGCTCCCAGTTTGCGCCGAAAACTTGTGTTGCTTGCCAAAATCCAGGATGAAGCCGGACACGGGCTCTACCTTTATAACGCTGCCGAAACTCTCGGCATCTCGCGTGAGGAATTGCTCGATAATTTGCATACCGGCAAAGCCAAATATTCCAGCATTTTTAATTACCCGACGCACACTTGGGCAGACATTGGCGCCATCGGATGGTTGGTGGACGGCGCGGCAATGGTCAACCAAGTCAGCTTGATGCGGACTTCGTACGGACCGTACGCTCGGGCAATGGTGCGAATTTGCAAGGAAGAGGCTTTCCATAATCGCCAAGGCTATGAGCTAATCGCCGAATTATGTGCCGGAACGCCGGAGCAAAAGCAAATGGCTCAAGATGCACTCAATCGTTGGTGGGGACCCTCACTTCAGATGTTCGGACCCGACGACAAGCACTCTGTCCATAGCGAGCAATCATTGCGATGGAAAATCAAAGCCGAAAGCAATGAATCGCTGCGTCAAAAATTCATAAATATGACTGTGCCTCAAGCCGAAGCTCGCGGCTTGACAATTCCCGACCCGGAACTCGTTTTCCATCCCGAAACCAAGACTTACAGCTACGGACCAATCAATTGGGACGAATTTTTCAATGTAATCAAAGGCAACGGCTTTTTGAATAAGCAACGCCTCAAAACCCGAAACGAAGCCCACGACCGAGGTCATTGGGTGCGTCAAGCCGCCGAAGCATACGCCCAAAAGCATATGCAGTAGGGGAATTTTAACTGTCTTTCTGAGGCTGTCTCACAAGGGCAGCCATTTTTTATATTTTTGTGGAAAAAAAAGAGAAAATACTAGGTACAAATCGGCGTCATAACGGTTGTAATCAACAATAAGTTAGCGATGCAATGAGACCAAAGTTTAAATACTATAATCAATCACAAGCGTTTCTACTACCTCCATCTCTTGATGAAATGATTAAAGAAACTCATCCTGTTAGGACAATAAATAAAATTATTGATGAAATTGATATAAGCGATATAAAGAAAACAATTACATCGGTGGCGGAGCTACCAGCTACAGCCCGAGAATGCTTCTGAAAATACTCGTATATGCTTATATGAATAATGTCTATTCAAGCCGAAGAATAGAAAATTTAGTGCAAGAAAATATTCATTATATGTGGCTAAGCGGTATGCAAAAGCCGGATCACAATACAATCAATCGCTTCCGCAGTAAACGCTTGGCAAGCGGCTTGAAAGAAGTATTCTCTAAAGTAGTAATGCTATTTCATGAAGCCGGAATTTTGGATATTAAAGATATATATACAGACGGCACGAAAAATAGAAGCAAATGCCAAACAATAAGTTTTGTTTGGGGTAAAAATATCCGAACCCGTAAAGAAAAAATATTACAACAAGTCAATGAATTGTGGAAATACGCACTTCAGGTAAGCGCAGAAGAAATGCGGGGCGTCCGACCACAGAGCTATGAAGAGATAAATCCCGAGAGTATAACTGAAACAATAGAAGAAATAAATAAAGTATTGGTAAAAAAGATTGATAAAAATGTACGCGCTAAACTGACAAGAGTGAAGAAAACTTGGTCATGAACAATTAAGGAAATATGACATACGAAAAGCAAATGAACGGTCGCAACAGTTGTTCAAAAACCGACCCTGATGCAGTATTTATGCGAATGAAAGAAGACCGCATACCAAAACGGACAACTAAAAGCTGCTTACAACTGGCAAATAAGTACAAACAATCAAATAGTGGTCAATTACAGCATTCATCAAACACCCGGAGACACTTCAACATTTGTTGAACATATAGAATCATATAAACGCCAATATCGTGAATATCCTAATTCAATCACAGCTGATGCAGGTTATGGGAGTCATGAGAATTAAATATGCAGAAGACAATAATATCAAAGCTATATCAAATACAATTATTTTCATAAAGAGCAGAAAAGCAAGTGGCAGAAAGACATCAGCAAGTCCGACAATCTATATTACAACGAAGAACAGGACTGTTACTATTGCCCAATGGGTCAAGTGATGGAAAATATCGGAGAGAAAGAAAATAACTTTGAACGGATACAAACAAATAGTTAGCCGATATAGAGCCAAAACCGTCGAGTTTGCTCGCTGCGAGCGGCTTGTCACGTAGGAGCTGACAATCGAACGATAGAAATAAACAAGAAGCAAAACGACTAAAGAGAGCAAGCAAAATCCCGACTGATGAGTCATGAAGGTGTGAAAAAACGAAAACGACGACCAATTGAACCGGAAGCGGTTTTTGGCAATATCAAACACAACAAACAATTTAGAAGATTTTTTTACTGAAGGCAAAGAAAAGTAGAAATCGAAGTTGGACTATTGGCTCTAGCCCACAATCTGAGCAAATTTGTAGCTTAAAATAGCAAAATATCTCACTTTCCCATCAAAATTGCCTCAAATTAGCATCAAAACATACCAAAAAATGGAATAATACTCATTTCTAGTCAATTATTAAATTTAGAATACTTTATTATAACAATTAGTCCCATTTTATCACCTTATTGAAAGCCAAAGAGGCTGCCCTTGTGAGACAGCCTCTCTGGGTGAGGTGATTTTCTTTGGTCGGGTTGAGGTAAGCTGTTGCACATTTTTAAAGATGTACATAAAAACAAATAATAATTTAGAATAAAATCGTTTCTGAACAAATGGAAATCAAGGAACATATTGAGTATTGGATAAAAGCTTCAAATGAAGATTATGAAGTTTGTTTGCTTTTGATTGAGTCAAAGAAATATTTACACGCTTTGTTCTTGGCTCATCTATCTCTTGAAAAATTAGTAAAAGCTCATTGGGTGGGATATAATGAGAATTCTGTTCCACCGAAAATTCACAACTTGGTTTCACTAATTAAACAGACAGAAACAGAACTTAGTGATGACCAGCTTGTTTTTCTGACTATTATGAATGATTTTCAGATTCAAGGGAGATACCCGGACTATAAATTAAAAGTTCATAAGCTATTAGCCAATGAATATGTTGATGAACTAATGGAAAGATTTAAAGAGGTGAGAGCATGTTTACTCGCGAGTTTTGCATAAAATATGCTTCTGAATTCGTAGCCAAACTAAAGAGCAAAGGCATAGATATTAAAATTGCTAAAATCTTCGGCTCTTACTCCAAAGGGTCTGCAAATGAATTTTCTGACATTGATTTGCTATTGGTCTCAGCCAATTTTAAGGGTGCAGGCTTTGTTGACTACAAATTATTTGCTCAAGAGTTGATTGACTACGATAAGATACATGTGAGAACATACTCATATGAAGATTATCAGGAAGGCGACCCATTTATCGATGAGATTGAAAAAAGTGCTATTGTTATAAGTTAAACTTTATTCTATGACATGTAATCTGTACGCCTCATCAAGGTATCCGCCATAACTACAATTTATTTTAGGACGATATACTGGCTCGTCCCAAAAAACATTGCCAAACATAGCCCACGAATTTATTCGTGGGTATTTTTTTTATAACGCGACAATCACTCCCTGAGCTTGTCGAAGGGTGCGATGGGGTGCGAATCGGGCGGGGCGGATTGACTTTTCTTTTCCCACGGTTGAAACCGTGGGCTATGGTTGTAAATTCAAGACGAGACACAAACAAAAAAGGGAGAAGCAATAATTTGCGTCCCCCTTTTAATCATTAATTTCTAAGTTATAAATTTAGAATCATTTTTCTTGAAAATCCAAAGTTTTCGGCTTGGATACTATAAATATAGACGCCGCTTGGTAAGCCCTTTGCATTATAGGTAACTTCATGGTATCCACTATTCATCCAAACATTATTGACTATAACTGATACTAAAGAACCTTGTGCATTATAAACATTTAAAGTAACATTTGAAGCACTTGGTAAAGCAAATTTAATCGTTGTTGATGATGTGAAAGGATTTGGATAGTTCTGACTCATGGTATAAGCAGATGGTATTCCACTTGCATTATTAACATGAGTGATACCATTTGTATGAATGCCCTTAGCATGAGTTGAAGCCCATTGCACATCTTTTGTTGTGTGGCATTGCAAGCATGAATATTCAAGAGTTGAACCGGACATGCCCTTGTCATCAACTTTTATGAATTTATAAGTTTTCGGCGGAGTCGCTGTATTTGAAATATCTTCCAGGTTATCAAACATTGTGATAGGATCTGTCAGTATTTTAAAGAAATGCAAACTTTGTTCTGACACATAAGGACCCAACTGATCACCATTTCTTGCGCCTTTTGGCATGTGGCAATCTATACAAGACGCATTTGTTTTTGAAAATTCATGTCCTGTAATATGTTTATTAGTATGACAATTTTCACAGCTTGCACTTGGTTTAATTCCACCTATATTAAAATATACGCCTTTATGTGCATCATGGCACGTAGCACAGTCGAAGCCCATAGCACCGTGTTTAGAAGCGAGTAGCATATCACCTTGTTCGCGATGACGGACAAATCCGGTTGGCACCTCATTAACAGTTCTAGGTTGCCATTCAACTCTTTTATTCCATGTGTAAGTAGTTGTTTCAAAGTCTCTGTCACGGGCATGACAAGGGAGACAATCGCGGTTTGTAGTTGGTTTTGAGCTTGGACTTGATACATGAGATTTCGATGGTCCATGACATCCTTCACATCCTATTCCAGCTTCAGCCCAGCTACCTTGGATTCCCGGATAAGCCTCAAATTCAGGTGTTTTATCTCTGCTTGGTCCGGTTGTATGGCAGCGGTAGCAATTGTAAGAATATGTAGTCTTACCGGGTTCGGCTTGAGTGTATTGTACCCATCTTTTAGTAGCAAGGTTATATTGGCGTTTTGGACCCCAAATTAAGTATCCTTCCAAATCTAAGAAGCGAGCGTTTGACCAATACCCACCAAGGACAAAACCAATATCACTCCAATTTAATCCTTCTGGTGGATGTGGGACACCACTTTCCAGGACATAGTTAATCTGGCTTCCTATTTTCTTTTCAGCAGATAGGACCGGGTAAGTTGGCCCATTTGTCCCATCCAATTTTTGAATTTTATATGGATGTCCAGATTGTTTCCAATGAGTATATGCATTAGGGTGGCAGTTTTTACAGGATTCACTGCCGGCAAATTCTTGGGCTAACATAAAAGTATAGCCTAAAGAAAATATAGCAAAAGAGAGAAGTAATCTTTTTAACATAACAACTCCAAATTTAGGGTTCATTAAATTAATATTTAACTATAATGTATATTTTAAAATGATTATAGAACCCAATTATATAATCATTTCTAAACCTTACAAAAATACAAAATATAAATTCTTGTTACTCCGCTGTAGCTCTGTATAAATCCCTATGTCATACATTTTCAACATCAAATTTTCATTTTGTATATTTGTACAATGCTAACTTAAAAAATAATTTTCTTATTTCCAACAAAAAAAATGAAAATATTTTCAAAAAATTTAAAATATTTTCATTCTTTATGTTACAATGAAGGGAAACATGTTTTTTTCAGCTGTCAATTGTAACAACAGACAGGACGAGTATCTCCGGTATACTTTTGTTATAGCTATTCAATCCCTTCAGGATTGTTGAATATGTCGCGATTTCTTTCCCCGCATTTCATACGGGGCTATTTACATTCAATCTCTTCGAGATTAACACGGATAAACGTTTCCTCGCACCCTAGAATAAATTCGTGGGCTATGTTTTGGACAGTACGCTGTTCTGTCCCTACATTTCAGGCTCAATATTCATCCGATGACTTGAATTCAACAGATGAATTATCTCTTTAACAAATGTGCCGCACTTGTGAACTTGGAGTCATCGGATGAATTAATTTATAAAGTCATTTTTCATTCCCCAAGAATAAATTCATGGGCTATGTTTTGGACAGAACGATGTTCTATCCCTACAAAATCTGAAGGGGGATAAATCCTCTCTCATCCATGCAATAAAATCCCCGAATAGCAGTTAATAATCTATATTTTGTTAATTTCGCATTGGGTCAGATAGATGAATTTTTTAGCTCTGAATTGTAGTAGTGCAGGGGATGTGCGTTTAGACAAGGCTTTCGATTTGATGATAGAAAAGTTGGGACCAACAGCTGAAATTAACAAATTTACAATTCGCGATTTGGATATCAAACCCTGCTACAGTTGCACTGCACAGTATTCCTACCAATATGACGATAAATGCAGATGCGATGACGATATGAACAAAATGTATCCCTTTTTCAAGGAAAGTGACATTTGGTTTTTTGCACTCAAAGTGGAAGATATTGAATCCTTGACTTATCTCCGAAATCTTTTGGATAGAATGGAACCTTTGTTCCAGCCAATCTATTTCTTAGATAATGGTATGGATTTCAGCTCCGCACCTGATTTCAAACTTAACGGCAAGATTGCCGGAATAGTCCTTTATGATGCAAATTTCAAAGATTCAGCCGAAAAAGTTGCCGAGCATCTCGAATCAGTCAGCATTTTATTCGACAAGAAATTTTCGAGCGTTGAATTGATTGATTCTAACGCCGATGATACTTATATTTCGGAACGAATTGACGACATGCTCGACAAACTAAGCGAAGAAATTACAGCCCTGTAAGAGAATGAATCTTTAAAACTCTCAGCTCATGTCTGCCGGCTTCAAAATTAGTCGCTATAAATTTCTCCGTGATTTCCATTGCGTTTTCCGAATTTATTAATCTCGCACCCATACATAATACATTCGCATTATTATGTTGTCGGGCGAGTTCTGCCATTTCCGGTGTCAAACAATTCGCTGCTCTGATTCCCCTAACTTTATTGGCAGTAATAGCCATTCCTGTGCCTGTGCCGCAAATCAAAATCCCAAATTCTGAATTCTTCGTTGCAACCGAATCGGATACTGCGATAGCGAAATCCGGATAATCAACGCTATCGGGAGATTTCACTCCATAATCTATAACTTCGTGACCTTTTGATTGCAAAAATGATATAATTTCTTTTTTTAAATCATATCCTGCGTGGTCGGAACCGATTGATAATTTCATCTTTTTATCAGTTTATTTTTACAAAATTTTTCAACATCTCAATACTATAAATTAACAAACTGTCTAAAGTCGGCTTTATTTTATCCCAAATTTTTCAATTCTACAATGTGGAAAATCGAGTTTCACTGTGGATAATTATACTTTCTAACAAAAGTGTTAATAATACTAAACTTTCCACAAAATTGTCAACATCAAAAGTTCCCTAAATCGCTTTTGTAAATATTCAAAAATAAACGAACTTATAAATTTCCAAATTCTAATTATCAACTTTTCAACGGTTCTTATTATTATAAAAACAAGAAGGTAAATAAAATATTATGTTGATAATGATAATAAGAAAAGAGGCACTAATCGTTTTTGCTGATTGTTTCAAAACCCGTATATTTGCGGAGTGCTTCCGGTACGTGGAAGCAATTGTCCGAATCGGTGTATTGCTCAAGCATAGCAACCATAATACGAGAGGTAGCCAATCCACTGCCATTCAAAGTATGGATGAATTCGGGTTTAGCATTGGGTTCGGGTCTGAAACGAATATTTGCACGGCGTCCCTGAAAATCCGTAAAGTTAGAGCAGCTTGATACTTCGAGCCAATTCTTTTCACCGGGCGACCAAACTTCGATGTCGTATGTCATAGACGCTGCAAAGCTTGTATCGCCGCTGCAAAGTCTAAGAACGCGATAGTGAAGTTTTAGAGCTTTGACGATATCTTCAGCTTCTGTAAGCAAGATTTCGAGTTGTTCCCAAGATTTATCGGGACGTGAGAAATTCACCATCTCCACTTTGTTAAATTGGTGCACTCGCAAAAATCCACGAACTTCTTTGCCGTAACTTCCGGCTTCGCGTCGCCAACATGGTGAAAAGCCGCAGTATTTAATTGGTAATTTTTCATTCGGCAGCATTTCGTCATAATGATAATTTGTGATTGGAACTTCTGCAGTAGGTATCAAATAAACATTATCTTCTTGAGCGTGGTACATATCTTCAGCCATTTTTGGCAATTGTCCCGTGCCGTACATTGATTTTTCGTTTACCAGATATGGAGACATCAATTCTGTGTAGCCATGATTTTCTAAGTGATAATCAAGCATAAAGTTGATTAGCGCCCGTTCCAATTTTGCACCTTTGCCACGATAAAAAGCAAATCCCGAACCTGAAACCTTTGCACCGCGCTCAAAATCGATGATAGCTAAATCAGTCGCTATGTCTATGTGGTTACGTTCTACTTCTTTTTTGTACTCTGCACCCCATGTACGGACAATTTGGTTGTCAGCGGCAGATTTGCCCGCAACAACATCAGGTCCTGTCATATTTGGTATGTAAAGTTGGACTTGGTAGATTTGCTCTTCTATTATTCTAAGCTCGTCGTCCAATTTTTTGATGTTATCGGAAACATCTTTCATTGATGCAATTTTGTCATCTGCATTTTGCCCGTCTTTTTTAGATTGAGCAATCTCTTTCGACACAACATTTCGCAAATTTTTCAGTTTTTCGACTTCTTGTATAATCGAGCGTCTTTTTTCATCGAGCTGAGGTATTTGGTCCACATCCGCAGATTCGTTCTTATTTTTAATGTTGAGCCGAACGGCATCAATGTTGTCCCTGATAAATTTCAAATCAAGCATAATCCACCATTTTTCATATTGTTACATAATTGAATACAAAAGTAGCAAATTAAAAGGAGATATTTATACTGTAGAGGTGTGAATTGAGCTAATTCTTGCGGATAATTCGTTCTGCCATCGGCATTAACTCGACGGCTTTTTTGATATGTTTTGAATTTGTCATCATAACTTCATTACGTTTGTTTTCATCCCAAATTATTCCTGCCAAAGCAGCCTTGATATTGAGCATAATGAAATGTTCATCTCTTTTAAATTCATCTTGGTTCCAAACTATTCCGGAAGCAATGCTAACGTCTATGAAATCATAAATCATTACGCTATCAACTTGGAAAGATTCGAAATAATACCGGAAATTTTCACGATAAAGTGTTTCGATATTTTTACGGTTCTTGATGTAATACGATAGGCAATACTTGTTGAAAATATTCTCTGTAGTCATAGATTTAGTCAAATACGTAGTGGAATCATCATTAATAACGTAGTCAGGCACAATACCGCCACTTGCTAACACCGGGCGACCTGACTTAGTACGAAATATAGGTGTAGTCTCGGTAAAGCCATGTTCGGGAGTAAGTTCAGTAGTATGACCCAAATTCATACCGTCTTTCAGTACGATACGGTCTGTGAGCGTACCGTAAGTTTCCTTGTTAGAATAATCTTTTTGGATGCTGCGACCGGAAGGAGTATAATATTTGGCAACCGTAAGCCAAAATTCCGAACCATCAGCCAAACGGTAAGGTTTTTGGACTAATCCTTTGCCGAATGAAGTTTGACCAAGAACAAGGCTTCTGTCTAAATCTTGAAAAGCACCTGCTAAAATTTCCGGTGCCGAAGCTGTTTCGCCGTCAATCAAAAGTATCAAAGGCAGCTCTTTATAATCTCCACTCTTCGTGGATTTATAAGTTTCATTATATTCCGGGTCACGACCTTTTGTAATGAGAACATTCTCGTTTTCGTCAATAAATTCATCAGCAACGAGATATACCTGCTCTACGATTCCACCGGGATTTCCACGCAAATCTATAATCAAGCCTTTCATTCCCATTTGGGATAAAATGCTTAATGTATCTGTCAATTCGATATGAGTAGTGGCATTAAAGCGGCTGATTTTTATATATCCAATGTGCGTATCATCAATCAAATATGATGAATTGATACTATAAACGGGAATTCTCGACCGAACGATGTTTACATCTTTTTGTAATTTACCGTTTGCTTTAAGTATGTCCAATGTTACATAAGTATTGCGTTCACCGCGTAGCTTATGGTCAACTTCACTCATCGTAATGCCGATAGCACTTTCTCCGTCAATTTTCAGAATTTTATCGGCAACGTCTAAGCCTGCAGATGAAGCAGGACCTTGTTTCATTACGTTGAGTATATTGATTGTATCATTGATTATGGTAAAAGTAATCCCTACTCCGAAAAAGTTCCCGGAACGGCGGGCTTCGATGTCTTTTATTTCATCTTTAGTGAAGTAGTATGAGTGTGGGTCTAACTCTTTGAGTATTCCACGAATGGCAGCATCCACCAGAATACTTGTTTCATTTTGGTTTAAGTGATTGTCTTGGGCTGTTTTGATTACCTGATTCAGCTTCTGTAATTGTTGTTGGACCTTATCATTGGAATGGCTTACAGTGCCGATAAACATCAGCACAATAATTGACACCATGAATGATTTTGAATACATAACCGTAATCGCCCCTAATTTAAGCTTATTAAGTAATAACGAAATTAAAACATTTTCATTTAACAATTTTATGGATTATCCACACATTTTCCACAAAAGTAAAGTAAAATTCGCTAATTTGAGGAATAAAAGAAGGGAAATTGCATCTTTTGATGTAAATATATTGAAGCAGCATGTTTATACTACAAAAATGTAAGTAAAAGCTTATGTTTTACTTTTTCAGAATCTTGATTTGCTTGATATCAGCATGTTTGAGCATCCAAAATAAAGCACCCAAAATGGTCGCATATTGCAAAAAAGAGAAGATGTTCATTTTTTGCTTGCCATGCCATGACCATAAATCAAAAAGAGGAAATTCGTTTGTGAGTGGCGTTAAAAAGGGAATTACTGAACTGAAATCATTCGGGTAATCGGGAATGAAAAGAAATGCACGAGTAGAAATTAGCTGTGTAATTGCAATTAGAGCAATGATTTGCCAATTCAGCAAAGTACCTCGCTCTGAAAGAAATTTGCCTATCAAAACATAGACAACCGGCATTGACCAATAGAGCAATCGTTCTGTATCCGAGCCGCCAACTAAGCCGACGAGCAACATCGCTATAACAAAAAATAGCAAGTGCGGTTCGCTTTTCAAAAACTGTAACCCATTACGAATATTATAGATAGCTAAAATCAAAATGGGACCGAAAGCCATCATAAGGGCATGAACATACTTCGCGGCTGATTTCTCGTAAAGCCAGCCCAAAGTCGCTCCAAAAAAGGTCGAATCATCACTTTTATTGACAAATGCTATTATCATGATATAGCCGAGCAAGCCAATAATCATGGGAATGAAATATGTTAGTTGCTTTTTTTGTGGGAGATGAAATTCCATTTTTTGCTCTTTCAATGATACAAAACTCGAAAATGCCAAAGCCATTGCGGGAACTAAGCATATTTCACGGAATAATACACCAACGCCTGTTAATAGTGTCAGAAGTATAAGATTTCCCCGTTTGGATTTGTCGCGGATTATATTTGTCACGGCAATCAATGATGCGAGCATGAATGTGATTGAAGCCGGGTCGGTATGCACGGGATAGTAAATTGATAGTCTCAGTGGTGCCTGCCAATATATAATGTATAATGCCACCAAAAGCATTATAATTCTTTCGTCATCAATATATAATCGCAGGAAATGGAGAAGCAAAAATATTGATATGACCGCAAAAACAAGATTGACGGATTTGAATCCCGTCATCAAGTCATTCGGGAAAAAGACTGAAACTACATATGGAGTGCCGATACGATAAACGAATGGCGATTTTGCAGTTGGTGTCTCGCCGTTTACGAAATCAGTAGCTAATTGATAATAATACACACCGTCAAAACCCTTGCCCTCATTGTGGCTTATTTGCTTTTGGAAAGTAAATCCAACTATCAAATATGCCAAAATCAGCAAGGCTACAAGTGCATGAGTATCAGCTTTTTTGAGCATATCACTCCGGCACGTCTGCTACTTTTGTCATGAGATTTTGGATTTCCTCACCCAAACTCTTGTTGTAATCTAAAATTCGCTGAAATTCCGGCTCATTATGGAAAATATGGGCAATTGATTCATAATAAGCTACGAGGGCATCTTGGAATCCCTTCGCACGGGTGAATAAAGATTTCAAAGCCGAATGGTCACCGACGATTTCAATATCTTGGAAAAAGTGGTTCAAATCGAGAGCAACCGAAAAGTCCACTTTTGAATCTTTGACATTGTAATGCCCGAGTTTTGCTTTGACTGCTAATGCGTTGAAATAAATCCTGTCTAATACTTTTTGCTTGGCGGCGCTTTCTAATAATAATTGCAAAGGGGAATCTTTGTGAAATCTTCTCGAAAATTTTGAATAAAAATTTACGGCGAGCTCTTCCGCTCTGATTGCCGTATCAATATACTTTTGAAGAATTTTGTTCATTGCTTTTCCAAATTTATTTATAGTGACTTAATCTTTCAAATCTTTGTATGTGTCTGTATGTATCCATTCGCTGCAAAGGTTGAGCACTCCGCGAAAAATTGCGTAAATGTATTCGATTGAGTTTCGGTTTAAGTTTTGATGTATCGGCAAACCAATTTCGCCGGTTTCCTCCGTATAAATGTGTTCAATTCCAAATTCAGTCAATTTTTTGTTGAAACGATAATTATGTTCATGTATAAAATAAAACGCAGATGGAATCAATTCATTTTTTTTCTCAGCTTTTATATCTTCCAAATTGAATAGTTCTTCAAAAATGCCCTTGTTTCGTTTACGTAATGCAATTAACACATCCATCTCGAGCAATTCATTGGCGATTGACGAGAAAACTAATTGTCGCTTGAACACATCGAGGCAATGATGATTGTTCCACATGTCTTTGTCGCCGATTTCAAGATTCACGATTAAAGCACCAAATTGGACTGCGAAAATTTTGCTCAAATCTATGTAATAAGGTTCTGCGTTTGCAGATTTCCATTCATAAGTGCGTTCAATTGGTTCAAAATTCAATTTGTTCAAAATATTAATCGCTTGTTCTGCAGAGGGAACGAAAGTAATAGCATCAGAAGCAATCGAGCTTTTGAGTGCTTTAAGTGTTTCAGTCGCATCTTCAGAGACTTTAGAGACTAAATTATTGGCATTAAATGGATTGAGAGAGATATTTAATTTGATTTTTGGAGGATTGAAAATAACCGGATAGCCGAAACTTTTCCATTTTTTGAAAAAATTATAAAGCGATTCGCGATACGATACACCAACATCAATATATTTGAACTTGCTGCCGGCGAAATAGTTAACGCAATGCCACAGTAAAAAATCTTGAACACGAAGCAGCTTACCCGCCGGATTTCCTGCCAAATTATTCAAAAAAAGATGATTGCCGACCGGAAGTAATATCACGGCTCCGATTGGCTCGCCATTTTGCTCGGCAATGAACATGAATTCGTTCTCGTTCAATTGATTTGGCATGTTTGGGTCTTCGGGGTCATACCACATTGATTTGAGAATTTCTATATCATCAGCGTTTCCGGCAACTTTACGAGCTGTGACGCCCTCTTTGCTTGCTTTTTTGATATTCTTTTGGACTGAATACGGAATAGTATCCCAAACCAAATCCGGGTCGAGAGCCAATCCGCAACCTGTGTGAACAAAATCTTTACTTACATACCCCGACATATTTACTCCTTACGCCGCACTCGTGTTTAGCTTGACTGATACCACTTTCGAGATACCGTCTTCTTGCATTGTAATGCCATAGAGTGTTTCGGCGGCTTCCATTGTTTTTTTGTTATGAGTGACAATTAAAAATTGAGTTTCTGTGCTGAAATCTTTGATTAGATTGACGAATTTATCCACGTTCAAATCATCAAGCGGTGCATCCACCTCGTCGAGTATGCAGAATGGGCTTGGTTTGACAAGATAAATTGCAAATAAAAGTGCAATTGCGGTGAGAGTTTTCTCGCCACCCGAAAGCATTTTTATTGATTGCGGACGCTTGTTTGGCGGCTTTGCAGTGATTGTAATGTCGGATTCGAGCAAATCTTCGCTTTCGAGACCAATATCTGCATCGCCTTCTTCGCCAAATAATTTTTTGAAAAGCATTTGGAAATTCGCTCTGACTTTGTCGAATGTTTCGCGGAAATTATGCTCAGCAGTCGAATTTATTTCCTCAATCGTTTCTCTGAGGATTTTTTCCGATTCGAGCAAATCATTCAGCTGATTTTCGTAAAAATCAAGTCGCTCGCTCTGAGTTTCAAATTCTTCCAAAGCCATAAAGTTGACATTACCCAATTCCGAAAGTTTTGCCCTTAGGTCTAATGCTTCGGCTCGAGCAGTCGCAGGCTCAAAATCTTCGGGAATTTCCACGCTTATTTCCGTAATTTCTATTTGATATTGTTCCATCGCTTTTTCGAGCAAATTCTGGATATTCGAACCGATTTCGGTCATTTCAATATCAATTTTGTGGATTTTGTCCTTCAATTTATCAAACTCTTTGCGGCGAAGTTCAAATTCCGAAAAATATTGGTCGTATTGCTCGGCTATTACTCTGCGGTCGTGCGCTAAAGTGTGAAGTTTTTCATTCGAGCTTTCCAATTCGTTTTGTGAAATTGCCAGTATCTCGCTAATTTCCAACGAGGAATCCGATAGTTTAACGCGTAATTCGTTCAATTCAGCGAGTTCTTTGTTTCTTTCCGAGATTTTGTTTTCCGCCGATGTGCGATTTGAATTATTCCTATTCTTGTCTGCATGGGCTGATTTTAGTTCTGCCTCGCTCTGAATAATCTTATATTCAAATTCTTTCAGCACTTTGTCGGATTCATCAAGTTTAGCCGAAATTTTGCTCATTTCATCGCGAGTTTGTCTTAAAGATTTGAGCAAAGTTTCCAAACTGATGTTGAATTCTTCCAATTCAATTTGAGATTTGTTGCTTTCTTCTGTGATTTCAGAAATTTCGCCCAAATAGCGAGAAGAATTTTCCTGAGTCATCTTAATATTCCGATTCAGTGATTCCTTTTGCATTATCAGTCTTTGCGTCTGATTCTCGTTATCTTTCAATTTCCTGTTCGCCGCTTCCAAATTTTGTTCCGCCGAATGCAAGTCAATTGCTTTTGATTCGCTCGCGAGCTTTTCCGTGTGAGATTTGAAAGATTCTAATTCTTTGTTTAGCGAAGTGATTTCAGTTTCGAGTGATTTCAAACGTTCTTTTTTACCAACCCAAAGTCCCTCTTTTTGCGAAAATGAGCCGCCACGAATCACACCGGCTGATTCATACACAGTTCCATCAAGCGTTACGGCTCTATCAACCTGAGAGTTAGCTGTCAGTTCAATTGCGGCTTGTTCAGTCCGGACGACGACTGTATTGCCCAATAAATGGCGCAAAAGATTGCGAATCGTGTCGTCAACGCGGACTAATTCGCTCAATAATCCAACCACATCATCAGACTCAATTTTTGAATCTACTTTTGGGGCATTTGGAATCAAATCTCTACAAACGAAGCCTGTTTTGCCTTTGTTATTCTTTTGTAAGAGTGCTATTGCGGCTTCGGCGTTGGCTTTCTCGTCAACTATGAAAAAGTGAGCGGCTTCACCCAATGCGGCTGAAACTGCGGTTCGGATTTCTTCGTCGCACCCCACGAGCTCGCCAAGCAAAACTTTTTCGCCTTCGTATTTCCAATCTTTGCCTGAGCTCAGGAATTTGGTAACTTCTCTGCCGTCAACAAGCGAATTCAGGAATTCGATTGATGATTTGCGGCTGCTGATTAGGTTCAGTCTATCGTTGATTTGTTGCTTTAGCGAATTGATTTCATTTTCGATTTCGCTCTTTTTGATTTTTTGAGATTCTAAGTGAGCCTTTGCTTCTGTAATTGCAATTTCCAAATCCGGTCTGATTTTTTGTATGCTATCGAGCTCGGAAGATAAATCATTCAACTGTGTTTCGTATTTGAAAAGCTCTTGCTCGGTGCTTTGCAACTTGATTTGGAGCGATTTGCTTTTTTCATTATTTCGCTGAATCAATATTGTTAGGGATTCCGACTTGGTTTTTTGCGAATTATATTCATTTTGCTTGGCGTTAACTTCGCCGGAAATAGTGCGATGGTCATTGCGAATATTTTGTTTGTTTTGCTCGGCACTATTTTTTTCTAATTGCAATTGCTTAATTTTCTCTTCAATCGCTTGAATATTTGCTTTGATTTGCTCCGATTCCGCTGTCAAATTGGCAATCGCTTGTTTATTTTCTTCGATTTCCTTGTTCAATCTTGATTCGGTTTCGGCATAACTGTTCAATTTTTCGTTGTTAACTGCAGATGTGCGATTTGCTTCCGCAATTTTTTGCGATAGTTCATTAACCGTATTGTTGGTTTTGCTGTACTTATTGTCAATGTGGTTGAGTTGCTCTTTTAGCTCTTTCAAAGTCAATTCCGAATCGGCAATTGCTTGCTCGGTTTTGATTCTTTCCGCTTCAAGATTTGTGTGCTCAGCGAGAAGAGTTTCCTTTTTCGAGGAGAAATTTGCCATATCGTCTTTGAGCAAGCACATATCGAGTTCTTTCAATCGCGTCAAATATTGGTTGTAGCGTTTAGTTTTTGATGCTTGGCGCGAAAGCGAATTAACGTTTTTCCTGACTTCTTGAATTATATCGTTCAATCTTTCTGTATCAGTCTGAACGTTTTCCAATTTTTTGTAAGTTTCCTTGCGACGCTGCTTATACTTCTTGATTCCGGCGGCTTCTTCAAACATCGAGCGGCGGTCGTCAACGTTGCCGCTAAGTATCGCATCAATCATTTTCAACTCGATTACAGAATATGAATCGGGTCCGATTCCTGTATCCATGAACAAATCGCTAATATCTTTTAGTCTGCAAGCAGTTTTGTTGATGAAGTATTCGCTGTCGCCACTACGGAAGAGCCTTCTTGTAATCGAAACTTCGGAATAGTCCGTAGGCAAAATTGATTTATTATTGTCAAAAGTGATAGTTACCTCCGCCATACTAAGTGGCTTGCGGTCTCTTGTGCCGTTGAAAATCACATTTTCCATTATATCGGACCGCAAAGTGGAAGCCTTCTTTTCGCCAAGCACCCAACGAATAGCATCTACTACATTGGTTTTGCCGCAGCCATTAGGACCAACTATTGCCGAAAGACCGCCATTGAACTTCAGCTTAATTTTCTGGGCAAAAGATTTGAAACCAACTATTTCTATATCACTTAAATACATTATTTTCCTTAGATTTTTATTTGTCTTCCGGGTATCTTAATAAAAATGGCAAAGATACCGATAACCGTAGTATAGAGCGCCCCGGCAATTCCGTATTTGAAGAAGAAATTCCAAAAGCTCAAGTCACTCAATTTTATATAAAAAAAGTAATAAATAAGATTGTGCACAAGCGCTGCAAAAAACAAGATGCCCAAAAATTTCATACTCTTAACAGTATGTTCTTCTTTGCCTTCGCGATAGAAAAAGCCCGTCAAGAATGCCATAATTGTTAACGACAAGGCATTTGTGCCAATTACATCCATTGTGACGGCATCATATATCAAACCACCCAAAAATCCTGCAAATAATCCGACGAATTGTCCGCGTTTGAGCGTTATCCATACAACTAATATTATCATCAAATTTGGGGTAATTCCCCCGATTGCAATCAGATTGGACAACACTACATGAAAAAAGGCAATCAATACTGCCGCTAAAGCGTAAAGTACGTATTTGATTCCCAAATCTTTTTTTCTTGACCTGTCGTAACCGTATTGCATATTATCTTTATTTCCTCAGCCTCAACTGTTCTTCGATTTTTTCTATCAATTCCATTCGTTCCGGGTCGGGCAAAAATTTGACTACAAAAACTTGTTCGAGCGAATTAATATTTGCAAACGGCTGAATATAAATTTTCTTGAATAGCGAGCTTGGGTCTTCGACTACTTCGATAATCTCGCCAAATGGGATGTCTGTTGGATATTTATTACTGAAATCCGATGTGACTACATAATCACCTTTCACAACGTCGAATGATTCGGGAATATTATTCAGCATGAAGTTTTCGCCACCGTCCCATACAGCAATCCCGGCAATGCCCGTTCGCAAGATACGAGAGGAAATTTTAACATTTCGATTTATAATCAATTCGACGATTGAATATTTTGCCGATACACCGACTACCATTCCAACTAAACCTGCATCAGTTCTGACAGGCATACCGACTGCGATGCTATCAGTACGTCCACGATTTATTGTCATGAAATTTCGCATTTCGACGACAGATTTGCCGACTACCTGAGCCGGAATCATAGGATGAGATGCCATTTGGCGGAATTCAATCATCTTACGTAAGCGATTGTTCTCGATACTTGCTTCACGCATCCTGATTACTTCTGTCGAAAGTTGGAGATTGAGTTCGCGTAAGGCACGGTTTTCATTGCGAAGTGCTTGCGGGTTTGGTATCCATGAGAACAATTGTTGCAAATTGCCTACCGTTCCAATTAAAATCGCGCGGAAACCACCGATTTGGGATACGTTTCCAATCGAAATAAGCGACAAACATATGATTACGAGAGCTGTAAATGTTATCAACTCTTTAAATCGTGCAACAAAGTCAATTAAGCTCTGCATATCAAGCAGGAGAAAAGTTAATGAAATTTATTAGCAACATTATTATTAGTATCTGGAACTTTTGAGAAGAACGGAAGAGTAATCACTCAGATTTTCAAGCACTTTACCTGTGCCTCTCACAACAGCCGTCAAAGGCTCATCGGCAACATGCACGGGAAGGCTTGTTTCTTTGCGTAATCTTTCATCTAAGCCTTTCAAAAGAGCACCACCACCTGTCAAAACTATTCCGCGCTCGAAAATATCGGCGGATAATTCCGGAGGAGTGCGTTCCAATAATTTCATAACTGCATCAATCATTTCGTTGACAGCTTCGCTGAGTGCTTCTCTGATTTCTACAGATGTTACGTTAATCATTTTAGGAATTCCGGAGACTAAATCGCGACCTTTGACCTCGATTTCGATTTCCTCTTCGAGCGGATAAGCTGAGCCAACGGAACATTTTATAGTTTCGGAGGTTCTGTCGCCAATTAATATATTGTGTTGCCTACGGAAGTATTGTGTAATGGCATTTGTCATTTCATCTCCCGCTACTCGGATAGATTCATCGGCTACGATACCTGATAGAGCTATAACAGCTATTTCGGTAGTTCCTCCGCCAATGTCAACAATCATATTGCCGACCGGGTCATGAACGTTAAGCCCAACTCCAATTGCGGACGCCATCGGCTCTGCAATTAGATGCACTTCTTTGGCTCCGGCATGTTCGCAACTATCGCGGACAGCACGTTTTTCAACTTCTGTAATTCCCGATGGAACGCAGACCACAACCCTTCTTGCGGGTTGCCAACTCATAGTAACTTTGCGAATGAAAGCTCGCAACATACCTTCTGTAATCTCAAAATCCGCTATTGCGCCATCTCGCAAGGGTCTGATAATCTGGATTTCCTTGTGAGTTCTGCCTAACATTTCATTTGCTTCGTGTCCGATTGCGATTATATTCTTTGTTGTTCTGTCGAACGCTACTATTGTAGGTTCGTTCAGCACGATACCTTTATTTTTCATCCAAATAAGAGTATTGGCAGTCCCGAGGTCTATCGCTACATCATTTGAGAACATTTTGAACAATGCCATAATTTAGTCTGCTTTACTTATATAAATTAACTGATTCTAATTGCAAAAATAGAAAAAATCCGCTTAAGTTTCCATAATAAAATTCACCCAATTTTACCATATTTTCTATTTTCTGTTAATAGTCGGCAATTTGGGGGATATATGAGTAGAAATAAAATTTTTATATCGTTTACTGTGACGCTGTACTTGATTATTGGGGGGTTTTAGTTAAGAAATCGGCGTCCGAATTATTTTATACGAAAATGACGAAAATCTATTGTAGTATAAGAAAAATATATTATATTGCATAAGTAAGATTAACTTAGTCGTATTAATTATGTCAAATATGCCGATATCTATTAAAAAAGTGTCGCCCGGACTTCTCAAAGCCGAGTGGTCTGACGGCTTTTCGGCTACTATCAAAATTGAGAAATTGCGTTCCGAATGCCCGTGTGCTGATTGCCGCGAAAAGGAAAACGAGACCGGAAAATTTGTCATGCCGACAATCAAAATGGGCAAAAATGATTTGAAATCACTTCAGCCCGTTGGAAATTACGCTGTAAACCCCACTTGGGGCGATGGTCACGACACAGGAATCTATCCCTGGGAATTTATCAGAATCATCTTCGAAAATTACAAAATGAGCGAAGGTGAAATATTAGAATTTGAAGAAAAAAATAAAAATAAACCCGATATACCGGGATTGAACGTGAGGAGTAATTAGAAATGAGAACGGTTAAAGTGCCACGTGGTACAGAACTGACTTGTAAGAATTGGCAAATTGAAGCTGCATACAGGATGATTCATCATAATCTCGACCCTGAAAATGCTGAGAAACCCGAAGAATTGATTGTATATGGCGGATTGGGCAAGGCTGCTCGTAATTGGGAATGTTTCGACGCAATTGTCGGCACATTGAAAGATATGGACATTGATGACACTTTGCTCGTCCAATCGGGCAAGCCCGTTGGAGTGGTCAAAACGCATTTATTGGCGCCGAGAGTTATAATCGCAAATTCAAACCTTGTCCCGAAATGGGCTACTTGGGATGAATTTCGTAGATTGGACAAGCTCGGATTAATTATGTACGGGCAAATGACAGCCGGAAGTTGGATTTATATCGGCACACAAGGCATAGTGCAAGGCACTTACGAAACATTTGCCGAATGTGCTCGCCAACATTTCGGAGGCGATTTATTCGGGAGATTCTTGCTTACGGCAGGTATGGGCGGTATGGGCGGAGCTCAACCATTGGCAGCAACTTTTGCCGGAGCAGCGTCTATCACTGTCGAAATTGACGAAAAAAGAATTGACAAAAGAATACATGACGGGTATTGTGACATGAAGTGTGACAATCTTGACACAGCTCTCGAAATTGTGCGACAAAATGTCACAGAACGAAAAGCAATATCAATCGGTTTGATAGGAAATGCAGCTGAAATACTGCCGGAACTTGTCCGTAGAGGCATTTATCCCGATGTAGTTACAGACCAAACTGCGGCTCATGACCCTTTGAACGGATACTATCCTACCGGTATGACGATTTCGGAAGCTGACGAATTAAGACGTAGCAATCCCGACAAATACCTTGAAGAGGCGTATAAGTCAATCGGTACACACGTTTCGGCAATGCTCGAATTTCAGAAAAATGGCTCAGTCGTATTTGATTACGGTAATAATATTCGCGGAGTTGCCAAAGAATATGGCAATGTCAGCAATGCATTTGATTTTAACGGATTTGTGCCTGATTATATTCGTCCGCTTTTCTGCGACGGCAAGGGACCATTCAGATGGGTGGCGCTTTCCGGCGACCCTGAAGATATTGCCAAAACTGACAGAGCCGTTTTGGAGCTATTTCCGGAAGATGAATCATTGCACCGTTGGATTCATAATGCACAAAGCAGAATCGGCTTTCAAGCCCTGCCTGCTCGGATTTGTTGGCTTGGATACGGCGATAGAATGAAAGCCGGCTTGAAATTTAATGAAATGGTCGCAAGCGGGGAGTTGAGTGCTCCTATTGTTATCGGACGCGACCACCTTGATTGCGGCTCGGTAGCATCACCATATCGCGAGACTGAAAAAATGCTCGACGGTTCGGATGCAATTGCAGATTGGGTCTATTTCAATTTTGCCTTGAATGCCGTTGGCGGTGCAACGTGGGTATCCTTGCATCATGGCGGTGGAGTTGGAATGGGATTATCACTACACGCCGGAATGGTAGTTGTAGCAGATGGTTCTAAGGATTCGGAATCGAGATTGACGAGGGTTTTGACCTTCGACCCGATGATGGGAATTTTACGCCATGCCGATGCGGGCTATGAACGTGCTCGTAGCAACGCTTCAGAGTTTGGCATAAGAATCCCTATGTTATAGACATGGGAGAATTGTCCCAAATAGATGACAATATGTCACTAATGAAGAAAATTTAGAAAATATTTGTATTTTTGTGAAACTTTTTGCATTTTTATGTGTCTATTAGTTTAAGTTTGATTACAAATTATTTTTGATTACAAATTATAAAGGGATTGTATAGAGCGTTTGGTACATTGTAAGTAAGTGTCACAAGCATCTTAAAGGAGATGAAAGATATGGATTTAGCTCTTCAAATAGAGAACTTGTTCAAAACGGACCGGAAGAAATTCCTTGGTTTTATCCGTCAACGAGTACGTAGTCAGGAAGAAGCAGAAGATATTTTGCAAGATGTATTCACCAATGTTTTGGCTGCATCGGCAAATGTTCAACGCCCGATAGAAAATATCGCATCGTGGGTGTTCACCGCAGTGCGTAATAGAATCATTGACTCGTATCGTAAGAAAAGAGCAGAGACATTCTCTGATATGCAGACCCCGGGTCAAGCCGAAGACGGCGTTGACGCATTCGAAAATTTCTTGGGCGATTTCTCAAGTAGCCCGGAAAGCGATTTGATTCGTAAGACAATTTGGGAATCTGTCCAAGCAGGACTTGCCGAATTACCTGCCGAACAACGCGAAGTTTTTGTTAAAAACGAATTCGAAGGCATCTCGTTCCGTGAAATGTCCGAAGAAACAGGTGTGAATATCAACACTTTGTTAGCCAGAAAGCGTTACGCTGTTCTGCATCTTCGCAAAAAACTGAAAGACCTTTATCGTTCGATTAATAATAATTAAAATCGTTTCGATAAGTAAAATTAAAAGCTACACTACAACAAAAAGCCCGAAGGTCAAGACTTTCGGGCTTTTTTATTATAATTAATATAAATTAACCATCAAAAATGTAACAAACCAAACTTTCACTTGTTATTTACAGTAAGAAGAAGATGAAGTTAATAAAAGAGTTTTTATTTTTTGGTTATTGTGTTTTTATTTTATATTTAGAGGTGTGCTATGAAATATTTTATCCTACTTTCGACGCTGGTATCGCTACTGTTTTCACATAATTCGCTTGAAGCACAAATTTATAGCGATGAAGAGCTTAAAATGATGACCGGCTCATCAAATATAGGTACTGAATTTTATATGACATTCCATCCTGCATGGGGGAATGCAAGCAAAATTGGCGAAATCAAGATATTCGTGTCTTCTATTTTTATAACAAATGTAACTCTTAGTATTCCTGCTCTTAACAAAATCGAAACTAAAAAAACTAAACATAGTGATGTAATTGAGTTTACTCTTACGCCAGAAGAAGCTCAGATGTATTTAATGACGAGCGAAAATGCAACAATTAAGCCTGAAAAAGCACAAGTATATAGTGGTAGAGCAATCATTATCACTGCTGACGACCCTGTGATTTGCTATGGTGTAATTCGTTCTAATGGTAAATCTGAAGGCTATATGGCTATGCCGACTCATGTTTTAGGACAAAAATATCAAATCGCTACTCAGCCTGACCCTTCAAACAATACTTCACAGTTCATGCCAAGTTACACAAGTATTGTAGGAGTTTATGATAATACTAAAATCACGTTCAGGTTAGGAGGCAATTCAACAACGGAAGTTGATGGTATGGGTGGTCTTTTAAAACCAGGCGATGTAGCCAGAGCCACTCTAAATAAAGGCGACGTTTGGCTGATAGCAGGAAGCGGAGCTAATAACGACTTAACCGGTTCGACAGTATCAGCTACTAAACCTGTTGCTGTGATTTCGGGCAATTTCTGCATGGGCGATAAAGATGATTTGTCAAATTGTGATTATACAATTGAGCAACAAACACCGGAGAACACTTGGGGCAAAAATTATATTGTTACTCCTATTGCCAATAGAAAGAAATTCCCAATTACGAGAATATTCACATCAGTGCCGGAAAACTCAATCAAAATGGACGGAATTGAGATTGCTCAGATTAAATCACCAGGCGGGCAAATAGGGAGCGGCTACATTGAAGTTCGTACCGGCGATACCGGGATTCCTACACCTGTCAGGATTTCTTCGTATTATCCCATTAATGTGGTGCAGTATAATCCAAGCAGCAGCGATGATGACGTTGCGAGCTCGCCCTTCCAAATGCAAGTTATACCAACAGAGCAATTCAGCAAAAATGTAATTTTTAGTACTATAAGCACTGAAGAAGATTTCGAATATGAAACTAATTATTACAATTTGGTCTATCTTGCCACAATTGATGGTGAAATCCCTGATGATATGGTAATTAAACATAGTGGAAATTTCTGGAATGCTGTCAAGGGTTTGGCTGAACCGGGAATTCCTGTATATGGGCAAGAGAAAGACGGACGCCAATATTATTCGACAATTTTGCCTATCACTGAAACAAGACTTCACCAAATTGAAGCAAAAGACCCCTTTGGAGTGTATAGTTATGGGAATGACAAATCTACTTCCTTTGGGACTACCTCAACGAGCAAGATGTTAGACTTAGTTTCTGCTGATACTGTTGCTCCGCTTGTTACTTATGATGTTTCTTATAGCGGTGAAGTAGTCGGCACCTTAGTTGATATTGCTCAAACTGGTGTCGAGCCTTCAGGTTTGGCATCCTTGACTATGTTTAAGATGTTAAGCGACAATTTTCAACTAATTCCACCATATATTACTGCCGGCAAGACAATAAATTCCACTTTTGGACTGAAAGCAATTGATTATTGGAAAGCTGCTGAAGCTGTCTTAGTCGCAACTGACAGACGTGGCAACAACACAATTGTCAAAATTAAATATAAACCAACAGTTGTTTTGAGCATCAATACAGATGATTTTAATTTGGGGATGATAAAATCAGGTAAATTTCGAGATTTCAACTTAACTCTCGCAAATGACGATTTCACAACTTCAGTGCCGCTTAAAGCTTTAAAACTCAAATCGAATGACCCTCAATTTGAAATAATTCAAAATATCGAAAGCGGTTCTGTACTTAGTTCTTTAGAAGAGCAAGAATTCACCGTCCGTTTCCACGCTCATGATTTATATTCTGATGATATCGAAAATTTGGAACAAGTATTCAAAACGTCATTCATAATAGTGCTGATGGAGCATAGTCGCGAATTAGAAATGAAAAAGGAAATAGAAATCGAAGTGGCAAATCCGCGAATAATTGCAGATGATGTTGATTTCTCGACACATATGATAGACGAAACAATTGAGCATCAATATCTAAAAATCAGCAATCCCGGCAAAATGCCTTTGCTAATTACCAAGTTCGATTTCCCGGCTGAATCTCCTTTTGTGCTTGATTTGCCCGCAGCAACTGAAGCCAACCCATTTGAAATTGAGCCATTTGGCGAATATTTAGTAAAAACTGAATTTATCCCAATTGAACCGGGTGAATTTAGCGACACTTTGACAATTACAAGCGATGCTTATATCATCAAAAATGTGGCTGTAATTTCAGCTTCTGCAATTCCTTCATCAGTTCTTGATAACAATCTTTATGGTGGGAAATTTGCCGTAAATTATGATGGTAACTCGATTACATTCCTTGCCGAACATGATGCAATTGTATCCGGCTTAAAAATTTACGATTTAATAGGGAGAAATATCTTCAATTCAGACATTACAAATAAAATAAATGAATATCGTGTGGCAGTTCCCGCTATTAAAACGGGCGTTTATCTGCTTCATATTAATATAGATGGCATTTGGATGAGCAAGAAATTAATAATTTCGTAATACTCTGTGTGTATTTTATTTAGGCAAGAGTAAAGCAAAAAAATAAAGAATTAATATATAACACATATTTTCGAGGTATGCTATGAAATATTTTATCCTACTTTCGACGCTGGTATCGCTACTGTTTTCACATAATTTGCTTGAAGCACAAATGACAGGCGATGAATTACTTAATAGGATGAAGAACTCATCATATTTAGGAACTGAATTTTATTTGGCTTTCCACCCGGGACCCGAAGGTGGCGATGGAGAAGGTGAAATAAAAATCTTTGTAACTTCATTCTTTAATACTTTAGTCAGCGTGAAAATTGAGGCGATTGATTATTACGAAGAAAAGTCAACAATTCCCAACCAAACAATTGAATTCACGCTAACTCCCGAACAGGCTCTAATGTATTCGAAGGACGCTTCTACTCCGCCCAAGCCTATGCAAGTATGGGAAGGGATGGCTATAATTGTTAAAGCTGCCGACCCTGTGATGTGCTATGGTGTGGCTCGATTTGGAGACAAGTCAGGTGGCTACATGGCTTTACCGGCTCATGTTGTTGGACAAACATATCAAATCGCTACTCTCCCTGACCCTTCAAATAGTGCAAATCAATTCATGCCCAGTTACACAAGTGTAGTAGGAATTTACAATAATACGAAGATTACTTTCAGATTGGGTGGAAATGCCGATACAAAAGTTCGCCTGCTAAATGGAGAAAATTTACTACCAAACGAAGTTGCCAGAACAACTCTAAACGAAGGCGACGTTTGGCTATTTGCAGGAAGCGGTTTTAGTAACGACCTAACAGGTTCAACAATAAACTCCACTAAGCCTGTGGCTGTGATTTCGGGCAATTACTGCATGGGCGATATGGACGATTTGTCAAATTGTGATTATACTATTGAGCAACAAACACCTGTGAGCACTTGGGGCAAAAATTATATTGTTACTCCTATTGCCAATAGAAAGAATCCCCCCATTACGAGAATATTCACATCTATGCCGAACAACGCAGTCTTTATGGACGGGCAGCTGATTACTCGGATTATATCACCGGGTGGACTAATAGGGAAAGGATATATTGAAGTTCGTACCGGCGATATTGGAATTAACAGGCCTGTGATTATTTCGTCAGATTACCCGATTAATGTGGTGCAGTACAATCCAAGTAAAAGCGATGATAGCATTGCGAGTGCACCATTTCAGATGCAAGTTATCGCAAACGAGCAATTCAGCAATGATTGTAAATTCGTAACTGTTGGAGCGGATGGATTGGAATTTAAGAAAAACTATTACAATTTAGTTTATCTTGCTGCAATTGATGGTGGTATTCCACAGGATTTGCAAGTTGGCATCTTTAGTCAAAGTCCATTAGACTGGATTCCTCTCGAAGCATTTTCCGGTAATCCCGGAACTCCTACCAATTGTTATGAGAATGACGGACGCCAATATTATTCAAAAATTTTACCTATCACGGAAGCAGGAATTCACCAAATTAAAGCCAATGACCCCTTCGGGCTTTATCAATACGGCAATGATGCAAATTCTTCTTTTGGGACTATGGCATCTGTCCGATTACGTGATTTGACGAAGGGCGATACTTTGCCACCTGTATTCCAACCTGCGGATGGACATTGTTGTAAAGGAGATTACAACGGCACAGTGCTTGATGTAGCTCAAGTAGGAGTTGAACCTTCCAACTTGGCTTCCCTATCTTTAGTTGAAGCTCTCAGCTACAATTATCAATGTAATATAGAACCTTTTATTTCGGGAATATCCCCTAAGACGACATTTGAATTAAGGACTCTTGATTATTGGAAGCCTGCTAAAGCTGTTATTATAGCATCCGATAAAAGTGGAAATTGGAGCTTAAAGGAAATTAATTATACTCCAATAGTCAATTTGAGTTTAAACGCCGACAATTATGATTTGGGAATGATTAAATCCGGGCATTTCCGAGATTTTGAAATTATACTTTCTAACGAGCGCGAAGAGAATACTCTTCCTCTCGAAAAAATTGTATTGAGCAACGAAGATTCCCAATTCGAAATAATAGAAAATATTCCCGAGAATTTAGTCCTCGGTCCTATGGAAGAGCATCCTTTCAAAGTCCGTTTCCATGCCAATGAATTATATTCAGATGATATCGAAAAACTGGAACAAGTATTCAAAAATCATTTTTATGTCGATGTCAAAATTGATGAATTCATCCAATCAATGAGCTTGAATAAAATATTCGAAATCGAAGTCGCAAATCCGCGAATAATTGCCGATGATGTTGATTTCTCTACACATATGATAGACGAAACGATTGAGCACCAATATCTAAAAATCAGCAATCCCGGCAAAATGCCTTTGCTAATTACCAAGTTCGATTTCCCGGCTGAATCTCCTTTTGTGCTGGATTTGCCCGAAGCATCGGTTGAGAATCCCTTTGAAATAGGGGCATTTGGCGAATACTTAGTAAAAACGGAATTTATACCGACTGAACCCGGCGAATTTAGTGACACTTTGACAATCACAAGCGATGCGTACATTATTAAAAATGTGGCTGTAATTTCAGCTTCTGCAATTCCTTCATCAGTTCTTGATAACAATCTTTATGGTGGGAAATTCGCCGTAAATTATGATGGTAACTCGATTACATTCCGTTCCGAAAATGATGCAATCGTTTCGGGCTTAAAGATATACGATTTGAACGGCAGAAATATCTTCAATTCAGACATTACAAATAAAATAAATGAATATCGTGTAGCAGTCCCGAGTTTTAAAACGGGCATTTACCTGCTACACATTAATATAGATGGCATTTGGATGAGCAAGAAATTAATAATTTCGTAAGCAAATAGCAATGTTTTAATCGGAATTGTTAATGATTTAAAATAGCTCGGAAGCGAGTACGAGACTGATGTCATATTTGTATGGCATCTTTCTTGCATTATTAATTGACACTATCATTAGCTCTAAAATGTTACGACTTTGTCTCAGAGCGACTCATAGAAAAATAAAAGCGGACTGAGCAAACGATAAAATAAATAGAATGTGGAATTTAATGTACAGGTTTACTCTTAGTGTGGCAAAATTGCCACAAGAGTATGAAAAATAAAAGGATAATAATTGAATTTTTAAAACATTTTTGAGGTGTATTATGAAACATTTTCTACTTTTTGTAGTGGCAATTGCTATTTTGTTGCCGCTTTCCTCACTAAGGGCTGACGAGTCCGATATTGACAAGCTTTCGCTGTTGCTTGGTGCTTCAAACGCCGGTACAGAATTCCTTATGACTTTTCATCCTTGCTGGGAAACGCAGGGACCAAACAATGCAATCCGAATTTATGTAGCCTCGCTCTACAAGACAAAAGTTACACTTAGTATACCCGGTTTTGCTATTACCATTGTCAAAGAGACTATACCAAATGATGTAATTGAATTTACTCTAAAACCGACAGAAGCCCAGGTGTATTCCAAATCGGACTTTGTTGCACCACAGCCATCTCAAGTATGGGAAAAGCGAGCTATTATAATAACTGCGGAAGACCCCATTATCTGTTATGGCGTAACACGTTTTCAATACACATCAGATGGCTATATGGCATTGCCAATTAACGTACTTGGTACTGATTATCAAGTAGCATCCTATGCCGACCCAACTAACAACACCGGGCAATTTTTACCAAGCTATACAAGTATAGTCGGTGCTTACGATAATACTACTGTTAATTTCAAACTTGGCGGCTTCGAGACTATGAGAATAATTAAAGAAAATGGTGACGAACTCAAAGCCGGACAGAGCATGACCAAAATGATCCACAAAGGCGACGTTTGGTTGATAGCAGGTGTCGGGCAATTTAATGATTTGACAGGTTCGAACGTAAATGCAGATAAACCGGTAGCCGTAATATCAGGAAATTTCTGTGCCTATATTCCAACTCATATAGCAGCATGCGACTATATTATTGAACAAGAATTGCCAATTTATAATTGGGGCAAGAGTTATTTGGTATCACCAATAGCGTATAGAAAAAAACCTGCCCTTGTTAAGGTTTTTGCGGCTGAAGCAAATACTAATTTTTCAATAGATGGTATTCCGGCAGGAAAAATCCATACTGCAGGCGGCTTCAAAGACAAAGGATATATAGAAACGAGAATTGCAATGGATACACCGAAACCTGCTAGAATATCTTCTAACAAAGCTATCAACGTAGTTCAATACAATCCGGGACAAATGGATGATGGTGTAGAAAGCGACCCGTTCCAAATGCAAATAATGCCTGTTGAGCAATTCCAAACTGATGTTATATTCAATACACCCGGGATTAAAGGTGGATTTGGGTTTAACGATAATTACATAAATATAGTTTATTTGGCAAAAGCAGATGGCACTATTCCCGATGATTTAATGTTTGCAGAAGCTAAAGCCGAAGAATTAAATTGGATACCTGTGAAAAATATAAGTCCTTCGCAGGGAACCCCATTTTATGGTGAGGAAAAAGACGGGCGTCAATATTACTCCAAAACGTTAAAACTGGATCATGATGGCGTATATAGAATGAAAGCTGATGAACCATTTGCGGTTTATGCATATGGATATGATTGGTATGATTCATACGGTTTCCCCGCATCAGGCAGACTTATTGATATGTCTTCTGACGATTCACTCGCACCTGAAATAGACTACGAAATGGACGAAAACGGCAACATCACCGGTGTAGTCCGAGACGTTACTCAACCAATCTCTAAAGTTAGCAAAGACGGCGACGAAGTTCAAACATCAAATGCTTCCGGACTATCTTCGGTACGATTGATTAATGCACTTAGCGATAATTACAAACTCGAATATACTCCTTTTATTCCGGGAATTGATAACGAAACAAATTTCCAAATAAATGTGGTAAATAAGTATAAATCATCAAAAGCAGTTCTTGCTGTGACTGATAGAAGAGGCAACGATAAAATTGTTGAATTCAGTATTAAGGCAACACCTGTTCCAACTATTGTTTCTACTGAGACTTATTTCGGCAAATTGAAATCAGGTAAATTTGAAGAATTAGAGTTTGCACTTACTAATAATGAAAGTATGAGCACTGTGCCTGTCAATTCGATCGTATTCCAGAAAAATGACACACAATTTGAAATTATTAATAATATCGAAGAAAACACAGTATTGAAACCCGGTGAAGAACACAAATTCCAGGTTCGTTTCAACGCTCGCAATATGAATGAAGATGATATTAAAAAAATCGAAGGGGCATTTTCTAATCAGATTGGCATCAAATTAGCCGATGGCGATGTTCAATATTTCGACTATCTCACTGCCGAAGTTGCTAACCCGCGTTTACAAGTTACAGGTACAGACTTTGCTACTCAAGCGGCTGGCGAACCTGTGAAAGACCGTTATGTCCGTATCACAAATCCAAGCATGGTAGATATGTTTGTCACAGGATTTGAAGTTACCGGCAGCTCCGAATTCACGTTCGCTTTGCCGACAGTATCGGAAGAAGAACCACTTGTAGTAGCTGCGGGACGTGAGTACAATATAGTAACAAGTTTCACACCTACAGCGCCAGGCGAATTTGCAGCAACTTTAAAAGTCATAAGCGATGGCTATGTAATAAAAGACGAAGCCCAAATCACAGGCGTTGCGATTCCATCATCAGTCATTGACGACAAACTGTTTGGCGGCACCTTCTCCGTAAATTATGACGGAGCCTCAATTACATTCCGCTCCGAGCACGATGCCACACTTTCGGGCATGAAAGTATATGATTTGAACGGCAGAACACTGTTCAATTCTGAGCTTACCAACAATGTAAACTCTTACAGCGCAGCCGTCCCCGGATTGACTTCCGGCGTTTATATGCTCCATCTCAAAATCAATGGCATTTGGATGAGCAAGAAAATCTCTCTCTAAGATACTCATAAATGCTCCACTCCTTTAAAGCATACGATATCCTCCTTTTGAAAAAAAGGGGGATTTTTATTTGTGGACTTAGGTGGCAAAATGAAAAGGTTGAAATGAGGCAAGAAATGAATATTATAAAATTGTTATGTTTGTAGAATGCATTTTTGCGTTTTGGAAAATAAATAATAAAAAGAAGGCATATAAATGTCGTTAGTCGCTATACAACATTATCAGAATGAACTGCAGAAAGTCAAGGATTACAGTGGTAGCAGTAAGGAAACTGCCATTCGTAACTCCTTTTATAATTTGCTCAATCATTACGCTTCGCAAAATGGACTGATTTTGATTCCTGAATTATCTATCAAAACCTCTACAGGTAGAACCATAACTCCCGATGGTACACTCAAGGATTCGCTTAGACTCGATTGGGGTTATTGGGAAAGTAAAGACGAGGACGATGATATTGATTTGGAAATCAAAAAGAAATTTGCCAAAGGCTATCCTAAAGATAACATACTTTTCGAGGACAGCCAAATTGCCATATTGTTCCAAGGTGGTCGAGAAGTCATTCGTGCTGATGTCCAAAACGCTCTCGCACTCGACAGTTTAATCAAATCTTTTGTCAATTATCAGCGACCGGAAGTTGCCAATTTTCGTGCTGCAATCGAACTATTTAAAAGCGATATTCCGAATGTCGTCACTGCATTGCGAAATATGATTAACGAGCAATTAGGTTATGGGGATCAGGGTTTAGTTGCTGAAAACAAAAGCACAGTTAATCAAAAATTCATAACAAAACTATTAGAATTTCACGAAATATGCAAGCAATCAATCAATCCGGAAATTACTCTCGATGATATTAACGAAATGATGATTCAGCATATTCTGACTGCCGATATTTTCAATACGATATTTGACGAGCCATATTTCCATCGTGAAAATAACATTGCCAAGCAGTTGGAAACTGTAATTAATACTTTCTTTACGCGGCAAATTAGAGAAAATTTGCTCTCTAAGATTAATATTTATTATCAAGCTATCAATGTAGCAGCAGCCGGAATTGCAGACCATCACGAAAAGCAGAAATTTTTGAAAATTGTTTACGAAAATTTCTACAAGTCATACAATCCGAAGGCTGCCGACCGGCTCGGAGTGGTCTATACACCAAACGAAATAGTCCGCTTTATGATTGAAAGCACGGATTATCTTCTGCATAAGCATTTTGGACGGTTTCTGTCGGATAAGAACGTGGAAATACTCGACCCTGCAACAGGCACAGGTACTTTCATTTGCGATTTGATTGATTATTTGCCCAAAGACAAGCTCGAATACAAATACAAGAACGAAATCCATGCAAACGAAGTGGCTATTTTGCCCTACTATATCGCAAATTTGAATATCGAATTCACCTACAAGCAACGCATGGAAGAATATGCAGAGTTCAAGAATCTGTGCTTTGTTGATACGCTCGACAACATGGGATTCGATTACAAAAACAAGGTTAATGAACTGTTCAGTGTTTCCGCTGAAAATACGGAAAGAATCAAGAAACAAAACGAACGGAAAATTTCAGTCATTATCGGCAATCCGCCCTACAATGCCAATCAGATGAACGAAAACGACAACAACAAAAACCGCGAATATCCGATTATAGACAAGAGAATCAAAGACACATACATCAAACACTCAAGCGCACAAAAAACTAAAGTCTATGATATGTACAGCCGTTTTTACAGATGGGCTATGGATAGATTGGGAGATGAAGGTGTAATTGCTTTTATCACAAATCGTTCATTCATCAACAGTAGAACATTTGACGGCTTTAGGAAGATAGTTGCTTCAGAATTTGACCATATTTACATAATTGACCTTGGAGGCGATGTAAGGGCTAATCCGAAACTTTCCGGTCCTAAACACAATGTTTTTGCTATTCAAACCGGAGTAGCGATTATGCTTTTAGTGAAAACCTCAGATAACAGTATTTATTTATCTAATAACGATGAGGAAGAATTTAACTATTTGAAAAAATCACTAAAACTCACTCCGATTGCTAAAGAACCAGCGGTCTATTATGATGAGCAAAAATATATCAGCCCCAAAGGATGCAGAATATTTTACATTAGACGTCCTGAGATGGAAACAGCAGAAGATAAAGTCAGCTTTTTATCGCAAACAAAAATTCATGACTTAATCAGAAATGGAACTTTTGACCATATAAGACCCGATAAAAATAACAACTGGATTGAATTAACTGAAAACGATTGGGATACGATGATACCAATTATTGATAAAAACTTTAAGTTCAACAAAGGTAGTCAAGCAATATTCAAGACTTATTTTCCCGGTGTACCCACAAATAGAGATGAGTGGGTTTATGATTTTGATAGAAAAAATTTAGAAAACAAAATGAAGTATTTTTCTGAAATTTATAATAATTGTATTCAAGAAAAGAAAATAAATTTAAGTATTAAATGGAGTAGAGATCTTAAAAAAGAATTTGAAAGAGCTAAAAAATCAATTTTTTCAAAAGATTTAGTAATTAATGCAATTTACCGTCCATTTACAATTTTGTATCAATATTCTGAAAAATTATTAAATGATGTACTTACACAAAATCATTATGATGCATTTGGTAAAGAATTCAGTTTACAAAATAAATTATTGAGTGTTCCAGGAGTTGGAATAGATCGCCCCTTCCATATTTTAGGCTTAAAATATTTACCACATTTGCAGATAACACCTAATGGACAAAATATTCCACAATATATTTTCAGTTCAAATAATAAAAAAACTGACAACATCACAGATTGGGGCTTAGAGCAGTTTCACAATAATTATACAGACCAAACCATTACAAAAGAAGACATTTTCCACTACGTTTACGCAGTATTACACAACCCGGCATACCGCAAGAAATACGAAATGAACCTGAAACGTCAGTTCCCACGCGTGCCATTTTACGACGACTTCTGGAAATGGGCGGATTGGGGCAAAAATCTAATGGATTTGCATATCAACTTTGAAACCGTAACAGAATTTCCGCTCAAAGTAACTACAATTGAGCTGAAAAATGAAGTCTATAAGCCAAAATTGAAAGCTGATAAGGACAGCGGAACAATCGAATTGGACAACATCACGACGCTCTCCGGAGTGCCCAAAGAAGCATGGGAATATAAACTCGGCAACCGCTCCGCTTTGGAATGGATACTTGACCAATACAAAGAAAAGAAACCCAAAGACCCCACAATCGCCGAAAAGTTCAACACATACCGCTTTGCCGATTACAAGGACAAGGTCATTGACCTGCTGATGCGAGTCACCACCGTCAGCGTCGAAACAGTAAAGATAGTTAGGGAGATGGAGTAATCCCCTATCCCCCAAGCCCCAAATAGCGTTCTTTGATTATGTTCATGTGGTGAATGGCGTGACCGATTGTGATATAGCCCAAGGCGCGAGCGGAAACCTTGAATCCGTCGTTGTTGCCTAAGAACTTGCTTTGCTCCTCGCTTGCATTTTCAAGTAGGTGTCTCATGCCGGCGCGGACTGCCTTGAACTCCGCAACTATGCTATCCATAGAGCGGTTGCTGCCGTCTGCGTTGGCGGCGTAAGCATTCTCGTTCAAGGGCTTGAGCAGAGTGTTGCCGTCGCCACGTATGCAAACAAAGGCACGGTATGAGAATATCCTGTCTGTGTCGCATACGTGCAGCAGTACTTGCTTGGGAGTCCATTTATTTTCCGCATAACGATATTCGTGCTTTGATTTGTCAATAGACGAGTAAAATCTTGCGACTTCATCGGTATTTTGGTCGAAAAGTTGGAAGAAATCACCGTCGGGGACCAGATTTAAATAATTTTTGAAATATGGTCTATGTTCGTTTGATTCAGGCTTCTGCATGGAATATTTTCCTTTAATTAATTAATAAAATTACGCCCCTAAACCCCACCTACTCTTTCACGTTCCGCAAGGCAATAATTGAGTAGTTCTTTGCCGAAATCTGATGCGGTGCTAATTTTGTCGGCTTCGATTTCTACATGATTGAGATATTGCAGTCGGAAGGCGTCGCCATTGAAAAGCTCGGGGATGATGCCGGAAAAGAAGAAGCCCAAGGATTCGAGCATCGGGCAAAAGTGCGCAGTAGCGGCGTTGCTGAATGGCATGTCGAGATAAATATATTCGATTTTGCGGCGGATTACGTCTCGCAAATTATATGCGATTACATCCGGGAAATCAGCACCAAAGCGGTGAACTAACAAATGAGCCTGTCCCCAATCGGGTTTGACACGAACTTCAATTTCGGATTTTTCATGCTCGACTGCGAAATCATCGCCGACTGCTTTTATTTCGCGATTTAAGTTATTTTCATTTATGATTTTTGTGAGCATTCCCCTGTGATTCTCAGGCAAATATACTTGTCGCACCGGCTCCTCATTCACCCGAAGATAGAACAATACTGCGGTTTGACGCTTACCTTCGCCCAAGTCGCCGATTTTCTTGAACGTCAAGTTTGGTGGGACGTATCCGAGTACAATGCCTGTTTCGTGTCCACCGAGTGCGATGTTACCTTTTTGGGTGTAAGGGTGAATTGAGACTGCTTCGCTATAAAAGCCGAAATCGCCGATAGATTGCGAATGCTTTGCCAAATATTTCTTCATGCTTTCAAAAAGTCCTCGCCCACGATACCGCGGGTCAACCACAGCTTGTCCGGTTTCGCCCACTTTAGCGCCCTCAGTCAAGAAATTCAGCCCCAAATGCGCCACGAGTTCACCTTCGGAATTGAGTGCCACTACCGAACGCAGCAGCTTGGAATCGAGCAACTCGCTAATTTTCTCGGGATAGTAGATGAAATCGCCCGCATAAGTCAGCCCATAAGAGCGATAGACACAGCGCGCCAAAGCGACCGATTGCTCGGAACTCATCAGCATAAATTCCACATCATCAGTGGCGCGAGTGATTTCGGGGTCAATCGGCGAAAGGTCTTGCTCAGTGTATTCGGCGATAGTTTTTGCAGGCAAGTTTTTGTGGATTTCGATTCTTTTGCCATTTTTGCCGAGATTGATAAAGTGCAGTTCGTCGGCTATCTTTTTCATCAGAAGCAGTCGGAGCGCTCCCTCATCGTTGCTTTCCAGTTGCTTTACATCGAATGGCAAACCTTTGTCTTCGAATGCAAGCACAATTTTGTTCGGCTGACGAATTAGGGCAATGTCGTAATATCCGCTCTCATCCGCATCGAAGGAGTTTTCGATAATGCTGACTGAAGTTTCTTCGGCAACGAGTTCGATTTGCATAAGCTCTCTATCGTCGAAACCGTAGTTGGAGAACATTTCGTGAATGTACTTCAGTGATGCAGCGATAAAGCGTTTTTCATTCAATAATCTGAGCCTTGCAAGTTCTACTTGAGGAGCATTCGACATAACAATTTCCGCTATTAGTTAAAAATATATCTTGCAAAACTAAGTATGAAAATTGCAATTTCCAAATCTGAAAAATAATATAAGAGAATCGAAAATAATTATATAATAATAATATAAATAAAAAAATTCCAAGTAATTAAATATAAACGACTTGGAATTAATAGAAAATATTTAATTATTTAAATAATCATACAAAAGCATCTTTTATTTTCTCGAAAATATTTTTATCTTTTTCTTTATTATTTAATTGTGTAGGCGAAAAATTATCAAACTCTGCGAGAGTTTCAATTAATTCTTTTTCCTTCGAAGTCAATTTTGTGGGAATCGAAATATGCAAAATCACATATTGGTCTCCCCTGCCCGATGAATTCAGATATGGAATCCCTTTATCTCTGATTCTCAATCTTGTACCGTTTTGGGTGCCGGCTTCGATTCTAATATCCTCTGTTCCGGTCAAGGTCGGGACTTCTACGCTGTCGCCCAGAGCGGCTTGCGGGAATGTGATATTAAGATTGAAGATGATATTATTTCGGTCGCGAACAAAATAAGCGTGCTTTTTCTCTTCGATGATTACCATCAAATCGCCCGAAGCACCACCATTTTTGCCGACATGTCCCTTGCCACGAAGCGGGATGTAGTTTCCTTCTTCGACTCCGGCAGGAATATCAATTTTGATTTTATCTTCGCCAAAAATCCGTCCTTCACCACGGCAATCAGTGCATCTGTCGGTGATTTCCTCGCCTGTGCCGCTACATGTTTGGCATACGGAAACATTGATGAATTGACCGAACACTGAGCGTGACACTTGGCGAACTTCACCATGACCTTTGCAAGTGCTACAAGTGCGTTTACCACCGGACTTCGCACCTGTACCTGAGCAAGTGGAGCAAGTCACAAGTCTGCGTACTTTCAAAGTTTTTGCGACGCCTTCGGAAATTTCTTCTAAAGTTAAAGGTAGTTTAATCTTAATATCCGCACCGGGTTCGCCGGAGTATCGTTTGCCACGACCTGCATTTGAGCCACCAAAAAAACTATCGAATATGCTTCCGCCGCCGCCAAAAATATCACCAAAAGAAGAGAAAATGTCCTCCATGTTTTGGTATGTGTGATAATCTTGCCCACCACGCAAACCTTGGTGACCATAGCGGTCGTACCGAGCCTTTTTGTTTGGGTCGCTGAGCACTTCGTAGGCTTCGGCAGCTTCCTTAAACATATTCTCAGATTCGGGGTCGCCCGGGTTTTTGTCCGGATGATACTTAATAGCCATTTTTCGGTAATTTGCCTTTACCAAATCAGGCGTTGCGTTTTTGTCCAGACCCAATATCTCATAATAATCGCGCTTTTCCATTCTTTTCCTATCCTATTTTATTGATTTCCGGCTGATGTGATGACTTTTGCGTGACGTAATACTTTTTCTTTTATCATGTAACCGGGTTGAATCACTTGTACGATTGCACCTTCAGGCAATTCCGAAGGAGCCATCATCAGTGCCTCGTGGAAATTAACATCGAATTGTGAGCCCACGTTTTCTTCCATTTTCTTTACACCGGCTTCGTCAAATAGCTTCATAGCTTTAGCTTGAATCATATCCAAGCCTTTGACTAAGCTGTCGAAATCAGTCGTATTGTGAGATGCATTCGATGCTGAAGTAATGTCATCAAGCAATTCGAGCATTTTGAATAGTAATCTTTCGTTCGCAAAATCAATCATTTCTTGCTTTTCGCGAATACTGCGGCGACGAACATTTTCGAGTTCGGCGGCTTTTCGAATAAGTTGCTCTTTCAAATCGTCACGTTCAGACATAAGTGTTTCGTTTTGTTTGTTTAATTCGCTAATCACATCAACGAATTCTGAAATATCAGTTTCATTGTTGTTTGATTCTGGAACGACATTTTCATTTTCAAATTCATCGTTCGTGTTATTATTTTCACTCATTTTTAATTCTTCCTCCAAATCTTGAATCGGTATATTACGACTTTTTTCATTTTTCAAATATGTATTGTAAATGTCCTGTTTTTTATTTGGAGCAGGACGCAATGGTTTTTTTTGATTTCCTGTTTGCTCATCCATTTTAAAATCTCCACTAATATTATATTTAATTATATGATAACGTATAATGGAAGATTTTATGACATAGAAAAAAAATAGTGCAATAACGTGTGTAGAAGCTACACAAAAGTGGCTTTCATATTCTCGCTATATTAAAAGTTTAGGGTGCAAAACATGTGATAATATGCCTTACACCCTAAATATGATTAAAAAGCAAATAAAGCCCCAAAAACGAAGTCGGATACTAAACGGCACCTTCCCCTTGTAAAACAGCCGGAATTGTCAGGAAAATGATTTTTATATCATTCCATAAATTCATATTTTGAATATATTCTATATCGTAATCAATCATATCAAAAATCGTACAATGATTGCTCCGATTTTTTACTTGCCATAATCCGGTCATGCCGGGTTTTACAATCAAACGAATATCTTTGAATCGCTGATTATTCAAAAAGAAGAATTCTTCCGAAGGTCGCGGACCGACAATACTCATATCGCCAAAGAGTACATTGAATAGCTGCGGAAGTTCATCTATACTTGTGTTTCGCAAGTAACGTCCGATGGGTGTTATACGCGGGTCTTTGGGAGATTTGATGAAAGTGCCTTTGGCTTTTTCGATGCCGAATTGCTCATGGTCGAAGTCTGCCGACGTGTACATTGTTCGGAATTTGTAAATTAGGAACTTATGACCGTATTGCCCAAGACGAATTTGGGTATATATTACAGGTCCTCTTGTTGTAAGTTTGATTAATAGTGCGGTAATCAACAACAGTGGCGATGAAAGCACAATCATAGTGAGTGCTAAGACTACATCTAAAGCACGTTTCATACGAAGGTAAGATTGCCTTTCGGTTTGAATGGCGTGTAAGTCAACGACAAGAGTGTTTCTCGGTTCTGAGTAAACTCGCATATTTAGCCCCTATTTGCATGTTCTACAAAAATCAGTTTGTAGAATTCTCCGCCCTATAAAAACCTCGCGTAACTAAACAAATAGAAACAATTTTACGAATTCGCTCCCGAATAGTGATAAATAATAGAATGTAAAATTATGATATTCTTATTATATTTCCAAATTAATTAAAATTAATTATTCAGAAATTTTATTTCAAAGTAGTTCAACCAATCTTTCCCGGTAACATAAAAAGTGTCTGTGTCCGGATTGTATGCGATACCGTTAAATGCTTCGGCATCTTTGTTGTTTACTTCGAATGAACGTAATTTACCGAAATCAATAATGCTCAGTACTTCTCCAGTTTCCGGCTCTATGACTGCAATCTTGTCTGACATATAAATATTAGCATAAAGCAATCCGTTTACGTATTCCAACTCATTCAAGTTAGTCAAAGGTCTGCCATTTAGAACCACCGTTATCGTTTTTTCTTCTCTAAAAGTTTCGGGGTCAATGACCCTGAGGAAATAGCTGCCGTCACTTTTGATTAATTTTTCACCGAAATCAGTCAGTCCCCAACCTTCCGAAGGGTAAGTGAATGACTTGATTTGTTCAAATGAGACAGGGTCAAATACAAAGCAAGTTCGCGAAGTCCACGTAAGCATATACAATTTATCGTTCATGATTGCAATGCCTTCACCAAAGTGTTGCGGGCTAATTTTCTTTGACTTTAGCACTTTCCCTGTGTTGTGGTCAACAATCCTGACTGATGACCTGCCATATTGCCCTGTGCTTTCGTACAGATGTCCATTATGAAAGAGTAATCCTTGAGTGTAAGCCATCGGCTCTTTGGGAATAACACGAACAAGTTCAAAATCATAGGGAATTGATGCATTCTTGGTAACAAATATGCTTTCCGATTGATTTGCATTTGTATCCATTTTTATGTTCTCGTCCTCTATAATGTATGCTTCCTTGCTTTTAGAGCAAGAAATCATTGTAAAAATCAATATAATTAGTGTGTATTTCATTGTTTTGTGGCATTTAGTCGTTGAATTGTGCTCGTAGTAGATTTCCCGGCGACAAGCTCAATAATCACTACATCGCCTCCATTGTTGATTACAAATTCCCCGCCGACAACATCCTGAACGGTATAATCACCACCCTTTGTAATGATATGTGGTTTCAATTGCATAATCAGCTCCAAAGGAGTATCTTCATTGAAAAAGCAAACGTAGTCAACTGCACGAAGAGCCGAAAGAACAATCGCTCTATCCATCTGATTATTTACGGGACGCGAATCACCTTTCAATCTTCTGACCGAATCGTCGCTATTTAGCCCTATGACAAGCACGTCGCCCAATTGTTTAGATTGCTCGAGATACTTGACATGTCCCGCATGGAGAATATCAAAGCAACCGTTTGTGAAGACGATTTTCTTTCCTTGCTCCGACTTTTCCTGCAATATATTTGCTAAATCTGCACTATCATACAACATATTATAAGCTCCCAATGCTTGCGATGAGTTCCTCTTTCGTAATTGTTACTATGCCGGGTTTTTCGCAAACCAATCCGGCAGCATTGTTTGAAAGCGTTGCCGCTTCTTTTATATCTGCTCCACCGGCGAATGTCGCCGCTATCACAGCTATTGCAGTATCGCCTGCACCGGAAACATCGGAGATATGTCTCGCCTTAGTCGGTACAGATGATATTGTCCCATCTGATTCGAATAGCATCATTCCTGCCGCCCCGAGCGTAATTAGCACGCTTTCGCATTGTAAAAGTTCTAACAATTTTGTGCCGGCACTTTTTACATTATCAATAGTATCAAATTCATAACCTAATGCTTGTTGGGCTTCTTTACGATTTGGTTTGAAGCAAGTTACTTTTTTATATGCAAAGAAATTATCGCTTTTGGGGTCAACAAAGACCGGGATGTCTTTGTCATTGCAAAACGTGATAATTTCTTCAATCAATTTCGAAGTCAAAGTCCCTTTGTTGTAATCTTCCAGTATCACACCTGCGAGATTATTTTGATTGCTCAAACAATTTATGATTAACTCAAGCCCGGTATTCGATAGCGAGGTTCTAACTTCGCGGTCAATTCGTGCAATCTGTTGATTATTGCCAATGATTCGAGTTTTCACTGTTGTGGGACGACCTGAATCTACAAACAATCCCGTAGTATTGATTCCTGATGATTCGGCAATTTGTCTGAACATTGCTCCCGAGTTGTCATCGCCAATGATGCCACATAGCATAGGTTCGAGTCCGAGCGAACGGAGATTTTTCGCTACGTTTGCAGCGCCTCCCAGATGAAAAGTTTCGGATTCGACATCAATTACCGGTACGGGGGCTTCGGGTGAAATCCTGTTCACGCTACCCCAAAAATATCTGTCGAGCATAACATCGCCAATCACGGCGACAATTTTGCCTTGTGCGTTTTCTAATATTGTTGCAGTTCTGTTTTTATCAATGTGCTTCATTATAAATTAGTCCGTAATTGCAGTATATAAAAAGTTGTGTAATTCATCGCTAATTTTGGCTTTTTCAACCAAAATGTCAGGTAATTCGGGTGAGAAAAAGGTGTCAATGGGCGCATCTATGAAAAATGTATGGTCTTTTCTGGCGATATATTTGAATGCCGGATGGTCGTTGGAATATCCCTGAACGCGAGTTAGGGCTCCTGATGTCATTTCTTTCGGGAAAGCTGCTTTGAATTTCTTGTTCCCTGTGATATATTCAAATCTTTCAAAATCATTTGCCAATACAGCACGGATTTTCTTCAAATCCCCACTTTCGGGAGTATGGATGCCGCAAGCAATGAAAGATTCCTCATTTGAGAAATGGAAATATATGCCCGGAAGTGGTTTCTTTGCAAAGCTCAAAACATCATCTCCGTATGGGAACCAAAAGCCGAGATTTGTTTTGTACGGGTCTTTATTTTTGCTGAATCTTATGTCACGATTAATCCGAAACATCGAAACCTTCGGGTCGGAAATATAACGAAGGTTATTGCCGGACAAACGTTTCCCCATTTCACCAATGAATAGTTTAGATTTATCTTTTATTTCCTTTTCGTACAATTTGCGATTAGCATCAAACCATTCCTTAGAATTGTTTTTGCTAAGTTCGGCAAAAAAGTTAGCTATTTCCGGATTGAACCTGTCGAATTCAGGCGTCGCTTTCATTGTAACTCCTCAAATATCATATTTACGTTTATCAATGAGAAACCTTATGGCAGAATAAGCTGAGCTTAAAGCCATAAATTTCATGTTCAAATCTGTTTCGGCTTTCAAACTTACGAAGCCGAATTTTAATTTTTGTTCTTTGTCTTTACTTATAGACACATAAGAAGGCGAAATGTTCCCACTCGAATTACAAAGATACTGATTTAGTTTCAAACCCCATTCGTAGGGAGTCAAATAATCAGGACCACCCAAGCAATACAAGCCTTTTCGTTGCTTGCTGATAATTTTGTAAATCACCAAAGCGGCGTCTTCTGCATAAATCGGATTGGTTAAATAATCATCTCGAAGCGACAAATGTTCATTTTCGAGAATTTTTTCTACCATATTCGGCACATCGGGCAAATAGCCAAATATCATGGGAACTCGCAAAATTGAAAAATCTGCAACTGTCGTCAGCACTACATTTTCTGCAGCATGTCGAGCTTTGCCGTAATAATTCAAAGGGTTGGGCTTATCATCTTCTTTGTACGGTCCTGAAGTCCCATCGAATAATGATTCATTAGAAATTAGCATCAGATGGCAATCGTTGATTGCAGCTGCTTTGGCAAGATGCTCGACAACAAGTACATTTTTATTCCAAATCTCTAATTTATGTTTGTCCTCATCGGCGGAGTTGAAATCGTTTAGTGCGATAATATGCGATGGTTTGACATTGCTTATCAATTTTCGGAGAGATTTCAAATCATTCACCTTATATTCGTATGATTCCGTATCGTCGGTAAAAATTTGCTCGGAATCATTAATATTGACAAATGAATATGTAGTATGATTGGTCAGAAAGCGTCGCAAAAAGTGACCAAGTATGTTATTACCGTTTATAATTGCTATTTTATTCATTTCAAAAAATGTTTCACGTGAAACAATTTACTTTAAAAATAGTGATAAAATTGATACATCAGAAGCCGAAACACCGGATATACGCGAGGCTTGCCCCAAAGATGCCGGGCGAATCCGAATGAGTTTTTCACGTGCTTCGTTTGATAAAGACGATATGCTACTATAATCAAACCAATCGGGAATAACTTTGGATTCATTATCCAAGAAGTATGTGATGTCCTTCAATTGCCGTGCTATATAACCTTCATATTTTATATTTATCTGGATTTGCTCGGTAATATCTTCATTATGGACTAAAGTTCTGACAAAAGGGTCGCCATTTACATTTAATTTGAGCAAATCATGCAAACGGACGTTACTACGTTTTGTGAGATTATACACATCAGTTGTAATATCTACATTCGTTTCGCCGATAATTTTCAAATATTCATTGATAATATAAGGCTTGAGTTTGATTGATTTTGTCTTTTCAAAGCCATCATTAATTAAACGTGTCTTTTGTGAAATTTGTTCAAATTCCAAATCACTTATTAATCCGAGACGATGCCCATGATGCGACAATCGCAAATCTGCATTATCTTGTCGGAGCAAAAGTCTGTACTCGGCTAATGAAGTGAAAATTCGATAAGGTTCTTCAGTACTTTTATTGACCAAATCGTCAATCAGAACGCCAATATATGCTTCCGAGCGTCGCAAAGTAAAGGGTTCTTCCTCACGAATTTTCAGTGCAGCGTTTATTCCGGCTATTAGTCCTTGTGCGGCAGCTTCCTCATATCCCGAAGTCCCGTTGATTTGTCCTGCAAAATATAAACCCGCAATAGCTTTTGTTTCCATTGTGAAACGCAATTGATAGGGAAAAAAGAAATCATACTCGACTGCATATCCTGCTTTTGTCATGACTGCATGTTCCAATCCCGGAATTGTATGCAAGCCCTGAAGCTGAATATCTTGTGGTAAAGATGTTGAAAAACCGTTGACATAAATGGAATTTGTGTTCAAACCTTCGGGTTCGAGCAATATTTTATGAGAATCGCGTTCGGAGAAGCGATTAATCTTGTCTTCAATCGATGGGCAATATCTTGGACCGGCACCTTTGATTCGTCCCGTGAACATCGGCGAATCTTCAAATCCTGTTCGCAAAATATCGTGAGTTGCGAGATTTGTCTCCGTTCCGTAACAGACTAATCTATTTTTAACGCTTGCACTACGAAATGAAAATGCTTTCGGTTCATCGTCGCCGCTTTCAATTTCAACTTTTGAAAAATCTATAGATTCTTTTGCGATTCTCGGCGGCGTTCCTGTTTTCAGTCTGCCACGTACCAAGCCGTATGAAGATAGCAAGTCTGAAATCTTATGCGAGGGCTTCTCGCCTACTCTTCCACCGGCTGTGATTTCCTTGCCCGTGTATAATAAGCCGTTTAGGAAAGTTCCGGCGCATAATATTACAGCTTTGGCATAAATTGTCTCATTATTATCTGTGATGATTCCGATAACTTTGTCATTCTCAATCAGAACTTCGTTTGCAGTTCCTTTTATCAGGTGCACATTGTTTTCATTTGACAAAAGCGACCGTACATATTTCGGGTACAAATCTTTGTCAATCTGGCATCGTGGAGACCAAACTGCAGGACCTTTAGAGCGGTTCAGCATTTTGAAATGTATGCCGCCTTTATCCGCCAGACCACCCATGACACCACCGAGAGCATCAATTTCTTTAACAAGATGTCCCTTTGCCGAACCGCCAATGCTTGGATTGCACGACGGGCGACCCATCGTATCCAAATCCATAGTCAATAAGGCAACGTTCATACCCATACGAGCACCTACCACTGAGGCTTCAATGCCTGCGTGTCCTGCGCCGATGACTATTATATCAAATTTATTATTATGCATAAATTATACAGACGTAGTTTTGAAAAGTTTCACGTGAAACATTATTTGCCGATGCAAAATGAAGAAAAAATTCTGTCTAAGACTTCCTCGTTCCAAGATTCACCTGTCAATTCGCCTAAGATTTTAGTTGCTTTTCGCAAATCAATTGCAATAAGTTCATTTTCCATCCCTTGCTCCAAGCCTGATTTGGCATCAATCAGACTGCGTTCGGCTTCGATTAGTAAATCGTGATGGCGTCTATTTATCAATATGTCAGATATTCGTTCTATACTTTTTGAAGCTTTTTCGGTAATTTCTCTTTTTAGCAAATCTATTCCTGTGCCTAATTCGGCTGAAATTGCTAATCCTGTGTTTGGATGAATATTTGCCAAATCTATCTTGTTTTGCAATAGCAATATTTCATTATTCGGATATTTATCGGAAATTTCTTTGACCAAATTTTCGGAATTATTTTCACCGTTTGTCAAATCATTTATCACAAGAATCAAATCGGCATTTTCTAAAATTTCGTTCACCAATTTGATGCCTTCGATTTCAATTATATCTTCCGTTTCACGCAAACCGGCAGTATCGGTGAAAATAATTTTCAAACCGTCTAAGAATAATGATTCTTCGATATAATCGCGAGTTGTTCCGGCAATTTCGCTCACTATTGCGCGGCGACGACCCAAAATTGAGTTAAAAAGAGTTGATTTCCCGGAATTTGGAAATCCCGCAATTGCTACTTTGAATCCCGAACGTAGCACTTCGCTTGCACGGTAGGAATTATACAAATTTCGGCAAAATTCTATTGTCGAATCGAGCAATTCGATAATCTTGTGACGCTCAACAAATGCTACCCCTTCTTCGGCAAAATCTAATTCTAATTCGAGCAAACCCGAAATATCCAATAATTGTAGCCTCAGCTTTTGAAGTCGAGACGTGAAATCGCCCTTCAATTGTCGTGCAGCTGTTCTCGTTCCCGGCACTGAAACTGCATGAATAATATCGGCAACAGCTTCGACTTGTGCCAAATCGAGCTTTCCGTTCAAAAAAGCACGCTTAGTAAATTCGCCCGGTTGAGCAGGAACAGCTCCCAAAGCATAGAGCAAATCGAGAATTTCATTTACAATTATCAATCCGCCATGACAAGCGATTTCTATAACATTTTCACCGGTGTATGAATTTGGCGACTTGAAATAGGACAAAGTTACGGTGTCCACCATTCTGTCATTTTCGTAAATTTTACCATATATAATGGTATGACTTTGGATATTTTCAAGCTTTGATTTATCGCGAAAACATTTGCTGATAATATCAATAGCATCGTCGCCCGAAATTCTCACGACGGCAAGTCCGGAAATCCCCGGCGGTGTTGCGATTGCTGCTATTGTTCTCAATTTATGCTTTTTTGATAATAAAAAAAATATAGTAATTACTTTTAGAAAATGCTAAAACGTATATGATTAAGATTTCATGGCTTATGGCACTTGTTTTGATAGTATTATCAGTAATTTTCAATATTGACTGATATTTTATGGCAATGAATCGAATACAATTTGTTCAAGATATTCCGCATGGCTTTTCAAATAAGTCGGCAAAAGGGCGTTTGCCTGAAGTTTTGCCGGATAAGCTGATGCTGAATTTGGGTTGTGGCAGAGATGTCCGCGAAGGCTTCTTGAACATAGATTTATACTCCGAGAATGAAAAAGTTGTTTCAATGGATATTCGGAATCTTGAATTGCCGGATTCTTGTGCGGAATTTATTCTGGCAAGCGACGTATTGGAGCACTTTTCGCATAGGGAAACAGACGCCGTGCTTAAAGAATGGGCGCGAGTGCTGAAACCCGGAGGGAAAATCGAGATTCGTTGTCCGAATTTAAGATTGCAAATGAATGCCTACCAGCGTGGCGATTGGGATGCCGATATAGCCTCATACATGATTTTTGGCGGGCAAACAAATCCCGGAGATTATCATTGCGTCGCATTTGACGAAAAATCTATTTCCAAACATTTAGAAAAAGCTGAGTTAAAAGTTGAAAGCATTACTTTGCAGGATTACCCACAGAGCAAAGGCTTGATTAACTTGAATATGACTGTAGTCGCCTCCAAACGAGTAACTCAGACAATGAATAAACCCGAAAGCAGATTTGATTGGCTCGATTTCAAAGTTGATTCCGAAAGTTTAAAAGTTCAGCCCGACGATGAGCCATTTGAAATTGATATGTTGATGGAACTTGTGGGCGAGATTGAAAAGAAAGTTGAACCGATAAAAGAGGAATCTTTATTCCCCAAAAATGAGCAACAATTAAATGTCGTTTGGGAAGGTTCGCAGTTTGTCTATCATTCCTTAGCCTTAATTAATCGTGAACATTGCATAAATCTGACAAAATCGGGCGCTGTAAACCTGACTATTATACCATACGAACCAGATACATTCGACCCGAAAAGCAGCGAGAAATTCAAATCGCTAATTGAAAATGACATTCGATACAAATCCGAAGTTAGCGACGACGTTTCGGCATTGCCTTATGTCTGGATTCGCCACCAATGGCCCCCCAAAACCGAAGCTCCAAACGGTGCAAAATGGATTATTATGCAGCCCTGGGAATTTTCGGTTCTGAGAGAGGATTTTGTCGAATTATTCAAACAAGCGGACGAACTTTGGACTCCGTCTAATTTTTCGCGAAATTCTTTCATCGAATCGGGAATTGACGCCGACAAAGTGCAAGTAATTCCAAATGGCATAGACCCTGTCCTATTCAAACCAAGCGGCGATATATATGATTTGCCGACCAAAAAGCAATTCAAAATGCTGTTTGTTGGTGGGACGATTTTCAGGAAAGGAATTGATTTGCTTCTCCGAGCATACGTAGAAAATTTCACCGCAGACGACGACATTTGCCTTGTGATAAAAGATATGGGCGGAAGCAGCTTTTACAAAGGGCAAACTGCAAAAAATCATATCGAACAAATTCGCTCTAAAAGCAATTCGCCCGAAATAATCTATCTCGAAAATGATATGAGCGAGCAAGAAATGACATCGCTATATAGGGCGTGCAATGTTTTGGTCAGTCCCTATCGCGGCGAAGGATTCTCTTTGCCCGTTTTAGAGGCTATGGCTTGCGGAATTCCCGTCATCGTCACCGAAAATGGTGCGACTGACGATTTCTCACACGGTTCCTTTTCGCTGAAAATTAAATCCACAAAACGCAGCATTGGCAACACGCTTGACGATAAGCCATTCGTCAAAGAGGCTTTTCTGCTCGAACCCGATTTTGAAGAATTGAAATCTATTTTGAAATCCGTTTACGATAATCCCGGGCATTTGCGTAGTATGGGTGCTTTGGCACAGTTTTCAGCACGAACAGATTGGACTTGGAAAAGGGCAAGTATCAAGGCTCTGACGAGATTAGATTATTTGTATGGCACAAATACTGCTCTCAAAGCGAACGATGCCTTGGAAGACTTTAGTGACGCATCTTTGATGATGGGTGCCGCAGAAAGCAGCTACATTGCCGAAGATTACGATAATGCCGCAAGTGCTTATATTTCAGTGATTTCCAACAAAGATTCCGTCAGCCATGAGTATTATATTCTCTCGTTATGCAGAATGATTATCATTTCAATTAATAAGGGAGATAATGATACAGCGGACAATTTCATTTCCGAATTAGAACGAATTTCGCCCGAACATAATGATTTATATTATGTTAAGGCAATTTATTTCGCTTCAAAAGATATGATTGTAGAAGCACTTGAATCAATAACTGTTGTTATGGACAGTTGGAAATCACGCAGATTTGATTCGAGCATGGGCTATTCCTTAGATGATTTGTTGGTTTTGACGGCAGATTTGCTTGTCGCAATGGAAGATTTCCAATCGGCACACGATTTATATACGGTAGCACTATCCTTAAATTCGCAAAATTCATTTGCATGTTTCGGCACCGCAATGTGCTTCGAGAGTGCCGGTGCAACCGAAGAGGCGCTTACTATGTACGAATGGGCATATCGACTTAATCCTGAATTCGAATCAGCAAGGCAAAAAATAGAAGAATTGAGCCAAATCGAATAATTATTCTTTTAAGAAATATTTATTAAATATTGAGTAATTTAAGAATTTAGAATCTTGCAGTGCAGGATTTTTGAATAATATGCTGTAAATCAATAGTGTAGCAAGCACACCTATAATGGAGCCGAAATAAACATCAACAAAAAAATGTTGAACTAAATAAATTCTCGAAATGCCCACCATAAGTGCTAAAACAAACATAATGCCGGACCAACGCTTGTCTTTGATTAATAAGGCAAAAAATAAAAATATTACAAATCCCGTTGCAGTATGTCCCGAAGGCATACTGTTCCAAGAATGAACGTCAATTCCGGGTACTAATGACAATTCTGTCACGCCGATAAAAAATCCTTTTGGACGTGGCGAATCAATTAATGCTTTGAGAATTTGAACTACAATTCCTGCGGTCAAATATGCTGCTAACCCGAAGAACATATACCTTAAGCCGATTACACCGGCTATCAGCAGTACGATTGCAAAGTACTTTCCGTCGCCTGCTTCCGTAAAATAGATGAAGATTTGGTCGTAAATGTGATTATGGTAAGAATTAATCATCAATACGCATTGACCTTTGTCGTAGATAATCAGCCAAGCAGCTCCTATGGCGAGAAACAAAGTATATAAAATGAAAAAGGGAGCGTTTTCATTTATAGTTTCAGAAATTGACAAATAAAGTTTTTTCATTGTGGGTTTGTTTTAATTTCGGAAGTGCGTTTATGTTGATTTTTAGCAATTTCTCTAATTTTATCGTACTGCTCAAGTTTAATCTTAAAATTGAGCCTATTGTCCAAGTCCCCCAAAATGCGATATGCTTCGTTGATTAATGTGAATTTGACGAGTGCTTTTTCATTATTATAGTTTAGGTCAGGGTGGTATTTCCATGCCAACGTAATATATGCCTTGCGAATTGCATCACCTGAAGCAGTTCGCTCGACACCAAGGACTTTATAATAATCTATGTACCTCATTAACTCTGTTATCGCTATTAATCGTTATATGCAAATTTAAGACTAATCAGTCATATATAAAATACGTATAACTACGTAAATTGCATTTGAACGCGACTTAATATTTCAATGTCGGTTTCTGCGGGTAATTCGGTATAACTAATCACACTGACCATTGGATATGTGGAATGAATCATCCGATAAAAATAGGGACGCACTTGAGCAGAGCAAATAACTACAGGCATATACCCTGCGATGGTGACTTCATCAATTGCTTCGGAAATACTTTGGTTGATGACATTTAGTATTTCGGGCGATAATCCGAGAGATGGCACAAGCGAATTTTGATTATTTGATTGCAAAGCATTCGTCATAACTTCTTCAACTTCGTGGTCTAATGCAATGGCATGAATCACACCATTTTGGTCTTGATATAATTTCTTAATCGTTTCGGACAAACTATGACGCACATATTCAGTCAACACGTCCGCGTTTTTCGTAACTTTGTAATATTCGAGCAAAGATTCGCTTATAATTGCCAAATCACGAATCGGGATGCCTTCGGAGAGTAATTTTTGAACGATTTTTTGTATCGTTGAAACAGGCAAAGTATCGGGAGATATTTCCTCGATTAATGCCGGATAATCTTCTTTCAGATTTTCCAAAAGATGCTTTATATCTTGGCGCGTGATTAATTTATCGGCATTACGGCGAAGCAATTCAGTCAGATGTGTAGTCAGAACTGTTGCAGCTTCCACTACTGTGAAGCCCATCAATTCAGCATTTTCGCGGTCATTATAACTTATCCATGTAGCCGGCAATCCAAACACGGGTTCGGTTACTTGAATTCCTTTCAAATTGCCTTCGGCAGTACCCGGATTCATCGCCAACAACATTTGCGGATAAAGCATATTTCGGGCGTTTTCATTCCCTCGGATTTTGACTACATACTCTTCAGGCTCTAACTGCAAATTATCTCGCACCCTGACAGGTGGCAAAATTATCCCAAGCTCGATAGCGAGTTGTCGCCGGACATTTGTAATCCGTTTGAACAAGTCGCCACCTTGTGATTCGTCCACCAGCATGATTAAACTGTATCCAAGTTCAATCTCCACAGGGTCCACCTTCAATAATTCTTCAACGGGTTGGTCTTCGGGCTTGCGGATTTGTTCGGTTTCTTGCAATTCTTCATCTAATTTTGCCTGTTCTTCGCGTGCTATAGTCTTTGTGCGTAAAAAAGCAGCCGTCGCTGCTATGACTGACAATAACAAAAATGGCAAAAGTGGAAATCCCGGTAACATACCAATACCCAGCAAGGCAATTGAAGCAATATATAGGGGTTTGGGTTTGCCAACAAACTGTTTCCCGATTTCAATATCCAGATTATCTGACGATGCTGAACGCGTCACGACCAAACCACCTGAAACGGAAATTAGTAATGACGGAATTTGGGAAACAAGCCCATCGCCAATTGTTAAAATTGTATAAATTGCAGCGGCTTCGGCGATTGGCATCCCGAGTTGGAGTACGCCGATAGCAAATCCGCCAATTATATTGATAGCTGTGATTACCAATCCGGCTATTGCATCACCTCGGATAAACTTTGCAGCACCATCCATTGCCCCGAAGAAATCAGCCTCTTTGGTCAGGCTTTCTCGTCTTTTGCGAGCAGTTTGTTCGTCAATATATCCGGCGTTCATATCCGCATCTATAGACATTTGCTTGCCCGGCAAAGCATCTAAAGTAAATCTTGCCGAAACCTCTGCAATTCTACTCGAACCTTTGATGATTACAACAAAGTTAATCAGCACTAAAATTAGGAATATAATTATACCTACTACGTAATTGCCACCAATCACAAATTGTCCGAATGCATCGATTATTTGCCCTGCTTCTGCCTGACCAAGTATAAGCCTTGTAGAAGCAACGTTCAGCCCAAGCCGGAATAATGTAGTTATAAGCAAAATCGTTGGAAATGATGCTAAATCGAGTGGAGTCTTGAGATAGAGAGACACGAGCAAAATCAAAATGGCTACTGCAATATTAACGGTCAAAAGCAAATCAAGCATGAAAGTTGGCAAGGGAACTATCAGCAATGCTATTATCAGCATGATTCCTGCTGCCAAGAAAACGTCATTGTTCTTAGATAGCCTCAGACTAAAATTCCGAGTGAAATCTTCCATCCCTGAGTTTTTTGTCGGTCCCAATTGTTTGCTTTTAGCCATATATCAGTTTAATATCCCTAAAAATATAAGAATAACAAAAGCCTTGCCATTTAGAGCTTTTTGTTTTTTAGTGTATAAACATAAGCGAGAATTTGCGCAACTGCTTTGAACAAATTCTCCGGAATTTCCATATCAACTTCAGTAGAAAAATATAAAGTTCGAGCCAAAGGAGGGTTTTCGACAATCGGCACATCAAAGTCTTCTGCTAAAGTTCTGATGCTCATAGCCATGAAATCCACGCCTTTCGCCACTACTCTCGGTGCACCCGATTCTCCGGGCGCATATGCCAATGCAACTGCAAAGTGAGTCGGGTTGGTAATTACTACATCTGCTGTTTTTACATTTTTGAGCATCAGTTTCCTGACTCGTCCCCTCATCAATTGCCTTATTCGGGATTTAATCATCGGGTCGCCTTCTGCTTGGCGAGATTCGTCCTTAGTTTCCTTCTTGGTCATTTTCATATCTTCCTTGAATTTCCACTTTTGGTAAGTGAAATCTGCAAAAGCAATGATAATGTAAACTGCTCCGACTTTCCACATAATTTCGAATGCTAAACCTGCCATCAATATACCAACATCTGCAAAGGGGCGTTCCAAAAGCCCGATAATTTCTTCGTCTTTGTTCCACAACACAGTCACAACAACAGACCCAAGAACAAAAATCTTGGTTAATCCCTTCGCTAATTCAAACAAAGAATGTTTTGAAAAGAAAATTCGTTTCAATCCGCTAAAGGGATTGAAAATTTGTTTAAATCTCAATCCTTCGGTAAATTTCTTTGTGGCTATTTTTAACCCAACTTGGGATATTTCTGCCGCTAATGCCACGAAAAAGACCAAAAACATAATAGGAAGCAAAAGAGTGGACATAAAACCGATGATTTCACCTGCAAAAGCAGGAAAACCTTCTTCGGTGACTCGCAATGACCCAAGATTTTGGAAAATCCCTTTCATGAAATGCTGATAGGTCGAAATTAATTCGCCGCCCATCAAAAATATTCCCATCACCCCTATCATCAACACTGCTGAAGTGGTAACGTCCATACTTTTTGATACTTGCCCTTTGTCTCTCCCCTCTTTAAGCCGCTTCGGGGTGGCAAGTTCGGTCTTCTCTTGTCCGTCTTTGTTTTCAGCCACTTTACATCACCCTATCGGGATACATACTCATCAGTATTTCGAATGTAATTTGTTGCACCGAGCCCAATGCCCATTTCAAAATATAAATAACCATGGGTACCGATATGAACAACATTATTAATCCGACTGCTACCTTAACTTGGAAACTCAGAATGAAAATATTCGTCTGCGGAGCAATTCTTGCCAAAAGTGCCAAAGCAAGATTTGTACAAAATAATGCTACGAGAATCGGTGCGGCAATTTTAATTGCAAGGATAAATACCGTAACTGCATACTTTGTAAGCAAAGCGGCTGTAGCTTCGGTCATGGCAAATGTGGTCAAAGGTACCGCTCGGACACTTACATATGCCGCCTCGATAATGTGATGATGCCCATTCAGCACTAAAAACAGCATCAATGCTATCATATCCTTAAACTCGCCGACTAAGGTTGGTGTTGTATTCGATGGGTCAAATAAAACGGCAGTTTGATAGCCCATTTCAATATCAATCACACCACCTGCAAATCGTGCCGCAAAAAATACTGCATGAGCTGCAAATCCAATAATTAGACCGAGAAGAAATTCTTTCATCACCAATAGTGTAACATACCACAAGTGAAATTCAATCACAGGTTGGTCTTCCCAAAATGCCGATGTCACCGCAATCGCAATCAATGCGGCAAGAAATATTTTCACTTGGGGAATAATTGCTGTTGCTTTGAAAAATGGAGCTGCCGAAAATACACCCAAAATCCTGATAAAGATTAAAGTCCCTATCAGAAATTTACTTGTAAGTAGGTGTAAGGTGGCGGAATCAATCACGCTCACATACCGGCGATTAGATTCATTATTTCAATCATATATGCCTTCAGCGTCTGAATCATAAAGGGCAAGAGCAAGACTATTACAACGAAAACTGCAATCAATTTCGGGACGAATGTCAGCGTTTGCTCGGAAACAGTCGTAGCCGCTTGCAAAATCGCAATAAACAAACCTACCGTTAATGAAACCAATAGCAAGGGTCCCACAATCAGCAATACATGATAAAAGGCATCTCGTACAATTTGAATTACCATTTGCTCAGTCATATATTCTCCTAATTCAAAATACTTTTCATTAATGAATCAATCACTAAGTTCCAGCCATCCACCAAAATGAACAGCAAGAGCTTAATCGGCAATGAGATAAGTTGCGGTGGCAGAAGGAACATACCCAGGGACATCAGAGTGCTCGCTATAATCATATCCAGCACCAAAAATGGCACAAAAAGCATAAAACCGATTTGGAATGCCACCCTTAGTTCGCTAATCGTATATGCCGGAATAATCGCCCAAATCGTAAGTTCAGTCTCGTCCATAGGTTTTTCGGAGCCGCTAAGTTTGACAAAGAGTGCCAAATCTTCTTCCCGAGTATGCTTGAGCATAAACTCGCGGAAGGGCTGAATAATATTCTCGACAGCTACTTCTTGAGTGATTTCATCTCTCATATACGGCTGAATCCCGCGTTCGTTAGATTGGTCGAGAACCGGTTGCATCACAAAAAATGTCAGAAAAAGCGCCAATCCGGTAAGCAATTGGTTGGGCGGTTGAGTATGTGCACCCATAGCTTGTTTCAGGAAGTGGAACACTACAATAATGCGAGTGAAACAAGTCATCATCACCAAAATCGAAGGCGCCAAGGTCAAAACTGTCAGTACGGCAAGAATTTGGAGCGTCAACACCAAATCATTTCCGCCGTCATCCATGCCCACATTAACCGAAAGATTCGGCAACTGAAGCTGCTGAGATTGCTGGGCTTCGGCTATAAACGGGAAAAGCAATACAATCAGAACGTATATAATAATAAGTTTTTTCAAAATTTATGCTCGTAATATTTATCGGAGTATAGATTACAAGCATAGTGCCATTAATATGCTCGCGCCGGATAGAGAGTACAAAAGCAGTCCAAATCAAAGTTCAACATTATTTTGCAACATAAACGTCATTGACCCCACAAATAGAATTTGAACAATATTATTCAATTGGTGAAAAAACTTCAATTCGATTTTTCTTTGTAAATTTTTGAATTATTTTATGCTTATTTAGAATTTTTTCGTATATTTGTTGCTCTAAATTTTTGCAGGAGAAGAAATAAAGTGAATGCATTAGAATATGTAAACGACGTTGCCAAAGAAAGGGCAACATCAGTCAGAAAAGCTAAAGACGGCGACAACTATGCGGCGTTTCCGGAGTTTCGCGAAGGCGACATGATAACCGTTGCGGTTAGAGTAGTCGAAGGCGAAAAAGAACGTCTCCAGAACTTTAAAGGAATCGTCATCGCAATGCATAGTGGCGGCATCAACAAATCTTTCACAATCAGAAAGATTTCGAACGGTGTCGGAGTCGAAAGAGTTTTCCCATTCTACTCACCAATGATTCAATCAATTTCATTGGAAAAGAAAGGTCGTGTCCGCAGAGCAAAATTGTACTATCTTCGCGGCATGTCCGAAAAGAAGATTCGCCAAAAACTCAGCTAAGACACTCTCAGCTATTATTTTCAAAAAGCTGTCTCGGAAATGGGACAGCTTTTTTGTGTTGGAAGTAAAGTCTGAACTATCTCATTCGTCATTCTTAGCGAAGCGAAGAATCCAATCCGAACTTGTCTGAACTATGATTTGTGTGATTTAAGTGATTGAGATGATAAAGAATTAGACTTCGGAAGTCTTTATAATTAACTTCAAGAAGCTTATTATATTCATATACTTTAGAAAATTAGACTTCCGAAGTCTTCAACTGTCAGACTTTCACAAACATCTGCGTCCGGCTGCCGATGCGGAGATAATACACACCACGAGATAGATGCGAAATATCAATTCTTAAAATATCGCTCCCTGAGCCTGTCGAAGGGTGCGGGGTGGTACTCACACATTCGCCAAGAGTGTTGAAGATTTTGATGTCAATAGTTTCATCAAGAGGCTGTCTCATAAGGGCAGCCATTTTTTATATTTTTGTGGAAAAATACGAGAAAATACTAGGTGCAAAATAGCGTCATAACAGCTGTAATCAACAATAAGTTAGCGATGCAATGAGACCAAAGTTTAAATACTATAATCAATCTGAAACGTTTCTGCTACCTCCATCTCTTGATGAAATGATTAAAGAAACTCATCCTGTTAGGACAATAAACAAAATTATTGATGAAATTGATATAAGCGATATCGAAAACAATTACATCGGTGGTGGCGCGACCAGCTACAGCCGGAATGCTTTTGAAAATACTCGTATATGCTTATATGAATAATGTTTATTCAAGCCGACGAATAGAAAATTTAGTGCAAGAAAATATTCATTATATGTGGCTAAGCGGTATGCAAAAGCCGGATCACAATACAATCAATCGCTTCCGCAGTAAACGCTTGGCAAGCGGCTTGAAGAAGTCTTCACTAAGGTAGTATTGTCTCTATTTCATAAAGCCGGAATTTTGGATATTAAAGATCTATATGCAGACGGCACAAAAATAGAAGCAAACGCAAATAAATACAGCTTTGTCTGGAGTAAAAATATCCGAACACGTAAGAAAAATATTACAACAAGTCAATGAGTTGTGGAAATACGCACTTCAGGTAAAGCGCAGAAGAAATGCGAGACGTCCGACCACAGAGCTACGAAGAGATAAATCCCGAGAGTATAACTGAAACAATAGAAGAAATAAATAAAGTATTGGTAAAAAAAAAGATTGATAAAAATGTACGTGCCAAACTTACAAAAGTGAAGAAAACTTGGTCTGAACAATTAAGGAAATATGAAGCATACGAAAGCAAATGAACGGTCGCAACAGTTGTTCAAAAACCGACCCTGATGCAGTATTTATGCGAATGAAAGACAGTATGCAGAACGGACAACTAAAAGCCGCTTACAACTGGCAAATAAGTACAAACAATCAATAGTGGTCAATTACAGTATTCATCAAACAGCCGGTGACACTTCCACATTTATTGAACATATAGAATCATATAAACGCCAATATCGTGAATACCCTGAATCAATCACAGCTGATGCAGGTTATGGGGGTCATGAGAATTACAAATATGCAGAAGACAATAAAATCGAAGCCTATATCAAATACAACTATTTTCACTTAAGAGCAGAAAAGCAAATTAGCGAAGACATCAGCAAGTCCGACAATTTATATTACAACGAAGAACAAGACTGTTACTATTGCCCAATGGGTCAAGCGATGGAAAATATCGGAGAGAAAAGAAAAAATAACTTTGAACGGATACAAACAAATAGTCAGCCGATATAGAGCCAAAAACTGCGTCGGTTGCCAGCTGCGAGCCACTTGCCACGAGAGCGCTGACAATCGAGCGATGAAATAAACAAAGAAGCAAAACGACTAAGAGAGCAAACAATCCCGACTGATGAGTCCTGAAGGGACGAAGAAACGAAAACGACGACCAATTGAACCGGAAGCGGTTTTTGGCAATATCAAACACAACAAACAATTTAGAAGATTTTTTTACTGAGAGGCAAAAGAAAAAAGTAGAAATCGAAGTTGGACTATTGGCTCTAGCCCACAATCTGAGCAAATTTGTAGCTTAAAATAGCAAAATATCTCACTTTCCCATCCAAAATTGCCTCAAATTAGCATCAAAACATACCAAAAAATGGAATAATGCTCATTTCTAATTGATTTTTCAAATTTAGAATGTTAATTATAACAATTAATCTCATTTTTTCTTTTTATTGAAGTCGAAGAGGCTGCTCTTGTGAGACAGCCTCTTGATAGCAGCATTAATTTCGATATATTCGCTTGCCGGATTGGGATGCAGAATTAAGCTTGAGCTATTTGCACTTTCCCAAACGCTGGTGGCAGGGGTGGCGGTGAAATCTAAAGTGAAGCTGTGCGATGTTATTAGAGTGTCGTAATATATTGGAGCAAAAGTATAGGCTTCGTCTATTGGGGTGATAAAATATTCTTTGGATTCCGCTTTATAGTAAACATAGTTCCCTGTAGAGTCGGTTTTCACCGTGTTTTCGCCAATCTGAACATCCATATTTGCAAGAATATCACCTTTATTATCTTTGATAATGCCCATTAATGTATAGTTTGACCTTATATCTTCGGCATTGAAATCAAATCCGGTCGTGTCACTTGTGAGTTCTATGTTGTATTCAAGTGGTGTATAGTCAAATGGTTTGTAGTAGTAGGTTGGGTTGTCACCATCATAATACTTGTTCAATGCTCTGACTTGATAAGATCCCTGCAGGTTGCCGAATCTGTAATAGCCGTCTTTGTCCGTCATTGTGACACGGAAAGTGTCTAATTGGATCGCTACCCCTGCTTGCCCTTTGTCGCCTTCCCAAACGCGTCCGCTTATACTGTACTTATGTTCGACACTCGGAGCGAGGTTATCTTCTATCATTCTGTAAATATGCCTTGTAAAGGTTGCAACTACAGGAATTGTATCAGAATATCTTACGAGCATTGTAGGCGGGGTTGTCTTTCTTATTGAATCGTGCAGTTTGCTTTCATAAGTCCATGATTCACCTCCATCGTGAGTATAAACAATCTTTCCAAACTGACCGACTGTAATACCTGTTAAACTATCTTTGAATGCAATGCTCTGTAGTCCAAAAGGTTGAATATCATGGTCGTAAAATTTATTTCTAAGTGAATACAAATCTAACATCCTTCTCCAAGTTATTCCACCATCAGTACTTTTATATATTGCATCGTGTCCTGTGCCACCGCTTATCGTGTTACTTGAACCACATACAAACATTGTATTGTCATCTACAATATAAAGTCTCTTATTCCTGATAAATGTCCGATATAAAGAAGCTCGTATTCAAAAGTTTTTATATTTAATTTTAATAATGAGTGATTTGTAAAACCTGAAATACTTGGATTTGATTTATCAAAAATTCTTGCTATCGAAAATAATATAGAGTCATTTTTAAATGTTGGATATAAAAGAGTATAACTCATATTCTCATTCTCACTGAATAATTGCTCATAGAAGTTATAGTAACTATTCCATCCGTCAGATGTGACATAATATCCACCTGAAGCTACACCAATATTTTTATTGAACATAGCTATGTTGCGAATATAATTAATACCGTCAAGTTTCAATGATTCGAAATTTTCACCTTTATCGTTTGATTTATAAATTGTACCATCGAAAAACGTTATAAAAATATTCACACTGTCAGGACAACTCATATCTTCAGCTGTATCGTGGTCTATGTTATTAGCAAACTCCCATGAGCTACCATTATCATCTGATCTATAGAAATTACAAAATCTACCAATAGTAGAAATGATGAATACATTTTTATTATCAGGACATTCCATTGCTATTGGATTAGACTCAATAATGAAAGTCATTTCCCATACGTTTTGAGAATACCCTTCAAGAGCTACAAACATTAATAAAATTGGAATTAGTGCTTTCATTTCAACATTTTTCTAAAATTAACAAAACCATATATATAATATACACATGAATGCGTAAATTATCTCAAAAGGATGGAAGAATTTTTTTGCAAAGTTGAAAGAATGTACTTAATTTTATGAAGATTTTTATAATTTTGTAGAATGAAAGTTGAGAAAATTCTAAAGAAATTGATTGCAGGCACCCATAACGTCAAATTTGGCGAGATGTTATATCTGCTCGAAGCATTTGGATTTGAGTTAGACAGAACTAAGGGCAGCCATCACATTTTCAAGCATGTAGGAATAAATGAGATCGTCAACATACAAAACGTGAATGGAGAAGTTAAATCTTACCAAGTAAAACAAGTTTTAACTATTATCGAAAGAAATTCGTTAACTTATAAGTAAATTATGAAAGATTATCATATAAATATATTTTATAGCGAAGAAGACGGTGGTTACATAGCGGACATACCGGACTTAGCTTATTGCTCTGCATTTGGAGATACACCTGAAGCAGCACTTCATGAGGTGTTGGAAGCTAAAGAATTATGGCTTGAAACCGCACAAGCAGCGAATAAAAAAATCCCTAAACCACATTATAAGCCTCTACTATACCAAATAGCCATGCTTTGAGTTGGCATCTTCCCGTGCCGTCAGTTGTTCTAAAGTTAGTGTATCATCAATAATTACAACTGACGACTATAATTCAGGTTCATCCCTATCCGTCAATTATAACAACTGACGGGACATACAAAGACGGAAATATCTTTAATTCCCCTCCTGAGGGGTGGATGCGCCAGCAGACGGGGTGGGTGTCTCGTCATAAAAATTCTTTTCCCACGAATAAATTCATGGGCTATGTTTTGCACAGAACGCTGTTGCAGTCCTACAAAATTCCTCTTCATCTTGCTTAAATTATGAAAATTATATTATTTTGCATATATGATTTTGAATTAAATGTAACAAAAAAATGGCAACAACAAAAATAGCCCTGATAAATCCTGAGTCAAAGAGGACTGTTAATTATTATCCCACCGGATTATGCTCATTAAGCTCTTATGTCAAAAAGTACTCCAAGAAAGATGTTGTTATCAAAATTTTCAATTATGATGAAGATGAACTGTCATATTTGGAAAGTTTTGCCCCTGATATAATTGGATTAACATCATTTACTCATTATTTCAAAAAAAGCGTCCAAATCAGCAAATTGCTAAAACAAAAATTTCCCCAAAGCTTGCTTGTATTCGGCGGTTGCCATATATCTGTAATGCCTGAGTCATTGCAGGGCGATTTCGATTTGGCTGTAATCGGCGAAGGCGAACAAAGCTTTCTCGAGATAGTGGAAAATTTCTCGGACATCTCCGATTTATCTTTCAAATCTATTGATGGGATTGCGTATCGGGAAAATGGCGGTCTGTTCAATCATCAACCGCTTTATATGATTTAAATTTGATAATCCCCTGTATTATTAATAGCAACCTACTTTTTGAAAGTATTTTAACTGCTATTTTGTGCTTTTTAACCTACGACTTACACCTTTACTATATGCAGCCTGGCATCGTTTAAGATTGTATTTACCTTAAGAAGCTTAACCTTTATACGTATGTGTTATTTTGGTGATACTGCATTACACCCTTACGCTTCCCAGCTGTATGCCAAAGCTATTTGTTTCTTAACTTGATTATTTTTGTGCTGTGTTACCACGCATTTATTATGGCTCGATATTAATATTTTATGCCTCTGCTTGCCTTGGCATTGCCCACATATTGTTTTTATGGCATCCCTTTTACATTCGCATTTTCTTTGATGTATCTGATTACAAATCAGCTCTGTTTCTGACCATTTTCAACTTATAAACTTTTACGATTAAGGCTGTTTGAAAATGCTGGGACATTATGTTCATTCTTTTTGTCATTATTGAAAAATGATCATTCTCCCTTACCAGTTTTTAAAATGACTGTTTACGCGTTGTTATTATTTTTTAATTTTAATTATTTAAAATCCACTAATTACGACTATTTATTTTTATGGTAATTAAAAATAATTTTTTGTGATTGATCAACTATGTTCTTTTTACTTTTTAAGTTGGTTTTACCTTTCCATACAACTCGTCATTTATACGAAATTTTCAACACTTCGTCTATTATTCACTTAAAACATTCTACTCATCAACTTCTCGATCTAACTCTTTCCAAGTATTTACCTCTAACAACTTTAATCGACTTTGACTTCCCGCTCACATGTTCTCACTACCTTTACGATAACCCTACTTTCTGTTATTACCATGTTTAGGCTCGTTATTATTTTCTTTAAATATCAACTACACCTTGTTTCTATTGTTCCTCATTTTAACAACTTCATTTGGTGAGCAATAATACCTTTCGTTGTATTGTTTACTTTAACATGTTCTTCGTTTGCGATATTGCTTTCTAAATGTTGAAGTTCATTTGTGACATATTCAATACCGATTCTTTCATTCCAAAGCTCTCCACTATTGCTGTTCATTCACTATTACCTGTTTCGTCTTTGTTTCATTCGTTTCTAACGACGATTGATGATACGATCAATTTCCTTTATAACACCCACATGATAATAATCCTACTATCTACTTAAGCTTTCTTTACCATTTCATCCTTTATTTCATAGAAACTCGTTCTTGTCGTTGTTAAAACTCGTTTACCACCCTATGTGATGCTTTGGATTACGTTCACTGATACTAAGACCATTTACTCACTGTTTTGATTAAGCTTTTTCACTTCTGTATTCACTGTTTCATACGTGCGTTCTTTTACTACATTTTAATCTGGTGTCTGCTTTGATCTACGTTTCTTTTCCTTTACCTACATTCTGGCGTTTAACTTCTGGAACATTGGCTTATACGGCATTTACCTGATTATAAATACCACCTGTTTCGTATACGTTTCGATCGCTTGTATACGGAAAATTTTATTCCCATGCTTTCTGTACTATTGAACTTTACTTTGTATTAACTTTGTTGTATATTTTTGTTTTTACCTGCCTTGTATTATTGTGCTCTGTTTAAAGATACGTTTTTATCGATCATTATAATGTTCAAATTCTTGGAAGCTGAATTCTGCTAATTCGGCGTTGAAAGTTGCTCGCTCAGTCGCCATGAGCCTTTGAGGAAATTGCTCTCGTCTTCGACTGTTATGTAGGAGCGGTTCGGGTTCATTTTCAACTGCTCAATCAATTCTTGCGCAAAAAGAGTAAATCAATACCTCGAAGAAATTATCCATTTTCTCTTTTTCGATGGATGATTCAAAATCCTTGAGTTTAGCGAAATTATAGCCATACTCAAGCATGAACATAAAGTTTTTAATGGCTTGTTTCTTATTGCCCTCTAATTTAGCTCCTGTATATAGTTTCGGGAATACATTGATTTTCAGGTCTTTGTGTTGAAGAGTGCCAACAAAGTTTTTTGCCTTTATGCAATTTTTAATATCTGCTTTTGTTGGGTGCAAAGTGAATGGCAGATTTTTAGGGAACTTATCTTGAAAATCAAGTAGTGTATCCCACTGTTCTTTATCTACTGGTTGTCTATCGTATTCTACTATGTTAATCGTGTTCATATGTTTAGCACTGCTATTTTAAAACTGTTTTTATGCTTCAATTTCTTCATCTTGCTCTTCCGCTCCGTTAGTCTTTTGATTTGCGTTTTTTCCATACACAGCAAACTCATAAACTTTAGCAAATTCATTTTCAAATTTGCCTTCACTTGCTTTCATTTTCAGTTTCCATTTTTCATTATCTTTCGCAGGTTTTGCAAGATACTCAGACTCGCCTATCACTTTTGCAAGATTGCCATAATCGGCATAGAAATATTCCTGCAAGAGAGGCATAATCCTGTTTTCCCAAGCACGGCGAAGCTCTTCAAAAGTATTCACTTTCATCAAAAATGAATGCCCGATTTGATGTTCGCGGTCGTATTCTTTACAGATTTTTTCGTTAAGTTTGTAGAGGAAAATTGATAAATCTTTATCTCCAATTATCCCTGAATTTGGCCATTTTAATTCATCAATAGCGGTCTTTTCATTGATTATTATGATTTCGTCTGTATGATGATACTTCGGCATCATCTCCTCGAAATCGAAGCGGCGGCGAAGTGCTGTATCGAGTTGGACGAGTGAGCGGTCGGCTGTATTCATTGTGCCGATGATATACAAATTGGGTGGCACACCAAACTGCTCGCCGGAATACGGCAGCGTCCGATGCATCTCTCGTTTATCCTCGCCCAATCGCTTATCTTCTTCGAGCAGCGTTATCAATTCGCCAAATATTTTGGAGATATTCCCGCGATTAATTTCATCAATGATGAGGACGACGGGCTCACGTTTGCTTAAATATTCCTTCCTCTTTTCCTTATCGTCATATTCTTGTAAGAAGTTTTCAAAATCATCAAATCCAATTGCTTCTACACACACTTTCTTAAAGATTCCACCTTTAACGTCATAAATGACAATTTCTTTGTTCCCTTTATCTGTGCAAACCGAAATCCCTTCAACAAATTGTTCGTATGAGAATGATTGGTGAAATGTGATGAAAGAGTTGCTCGACGTACCATCAATTTCTTGAGCTTTGATTTTGCTATTAAACGTTTTCCCCGTGCCGGGAGGTCCATAGAGGATTAGGTTTTTGGCGAAATTTTTGGAATTGCTGGGTCTTAATTTGAGTAAGAATTCAAACTCTTCTTTGGTTGCCTTCAAATTTGTGCCTTGTTTACCAGCTTTCAGATTCTTTAATTCTTCAATGTTCATTATTTCACTTTTTAATATTGGATTGTCAATATAATTATGCGTTATTGTAATTGGAGCTCTTAATCCGCTTGGTTTTGTTGTTTTCCAAAAATGATCATCAGTTTCCAAACCGACTTCTTTTGGGTTGTCGCTTATTTCAGCAAGTGCATAACATCCACTTTTTTCACCTGTCACCCATAAAATTACTTTATCGCCACTCCTAATATTTCCTTTGTTTTGATTTATTAACCAGCTATTGACCTTGTTTTCCTTTAATGCTGAAAATACGTCAAAAATATCAGGATTAGCTTGGAAAATCCAATAGTTGCGGGTATGTATTAATTTTTTATCGAAACATTGATACAAAATATCTTGTGCTAAAAGTAATAAATTATCATCATGAAAATCGTCAGTATCTAATTGGCTTTGGATCAAACCGATGAGCTCTTGGTCATGTTTGATATAATTATCAACTAATTCATTCATCAACCCCAAATAATGATTATACTTTTGCCCCGTTTTTTTTGTGTTGACTTTTATATATTCGCAATAAGCCTCATAAAAAGATGATTTATAAAAGGTGTATTTGGTTGGATTGTGATATGTTAAAAAAGTGGCAGCAGTCCTTTCATCATGTTGATGAGAATGCCTTTCTACAGCTTTTACAGATTTGTATAATTCATCAGCAGTGTCAATAAAAGACCTAATTCTATCATTAAGAGGTTTAGTCTCATCAAATAATTCACTTAAACAACTTTTATACTCTATTGGTTTTGTTTTAACTAATATTTACCACACAAGCCTATATTAAGTATTAAAAATGAAGATTCAAGTCTGTCATATGCCTTCCCTTTATTACATTCACTTCATGATTTACTTGTAAAATGTTACTTTAACTTTATTTATATTATAACTTTTTTGTCTTGTTCTTATATTATGTTTTTCACATTTTATTTAGTTAACAAATATAACTGGTAAAGTACTTTTCTATCCACTATTTGACATTATATAGTCAATTTTCCTCTTAAATCCTCTCCTCTGCCGATTTCAGCAATTAGCCCGTCAGACTTAAAATCAAAAAGAAGCTGGGCACATTTCTTATGATTAGTAAATATTGAAGGAGTAAATAACAAGGAAGCAATATCTCTACCTTGAGCCTGGAAGCCATTAAAATCAATAGAATGAGAACTAAATTTAATATTGAAGTTAGTTGAAATATAGTTTATTGTGTAATCGGATATTTCATTTAGACATTTTTGTACTTTAAGCTGGATTTCACGCTTGTTTTTGAAGTAAAAAATTGTATAAAGCAGTCTAAAGGGCATACTCCAAACTATAAAAGATTTGTCATTGATATTAGAGTTCTTAAGCATACTATTATCAATAATTGGAACATACGTTTGTATAAAAGCAAGATTTTTTAATATTGGCTTTCTTAATTTCTTCAATATCATTATTTGTAATTTCTGTTCCTTGGTTAAGTTTAACTAGCACAATTCTTCGTAACAAATTAACCGGATATACTCGTGTTTTGCTTTGCTTATAATCCTTGTCTAGTAAGCCATTAATTTCATTTTTAGTAAGCAAATTAAGTTGTTTAAATAAAATCTCTGGTATATGATTTCGTTGAAATATTTGGCAGTTTCGACCAAATAATCTATTGAATCTTTGATGTTTCTTTCAATTGCAACTTCCATCTTCCTTCTCCATTTATTATTACACATGTTAAATTTCAATAGTATATTCAACCCCTTCGGGGTAAAAAGCCATCCTAAAAAATTTACTTGTTATAGATTATTAAATTCAGATTTTCTTTGCTAATACGTTCCATCTTTCTTCTCCAAATTTTTGAAATATTACATTTTTACAAATATAATGTTTAGAATGCAGCAATTTGTCATTTTGCAACAAGCGAAATGAAAAATGTGAACTATTTGCTAACCCACGGTTGAAACCATGGGCTATGTTTCGGGCAGAACGCTGTTCTGTCCATACGACACGAGTCTTTCTGAGGCTGTCTCATAAGGGCAGCCATTTTTTATATTTTTGTGGAAAAAAAGAAAATACTAGGTACAAATCGGCGTCATAACGGTTGTAATCAACAATAAGTTAGCGATGCAATGAGACAAGTTTAAATACTATAATCAATCACAAACGTTTCTACTACCTCCATCTCTTGATGAAATGATTAAACTCATCCTGTTAGGACAATAAATAAAATTATTGATGGAAATTGATATAAGCGATATCGAAAACAATTACATCGGTGGTGGCGCGACCAGCTACAGCCCGAGAATGCTTTTTTGAAAATACTCGTATATGCTTATATGAATAATGTTTATTCAAACCGACGAATAGAAAATTTAGTGCAAGAAAATATTCATTATATGTGGCTAAGCGGTATGCAAAGCGGATCCGTACAATCAATCGCTTCACCAGTAAACGCTGGCAAGCGGCTTGAAAGAAGTCTTCACTAAGGTAGTAATGCTACATTCATAATGGGAATTTTGGATATTAAAGATCTATATACAGACGGCACAAAAATAGAAGCAAACACAAATAAATACAGCTTTGTCTGGAGTAAAAATATCCGAACACGTAAAAGAAAAATATTACAACAAGTCAATGAGTTGTGGAAATACGCACTTCAGGTAAGCGCAGAAGAAATGCGAGACGTCCGACCACAGAGCTACGAAAGAGATAATCCGAGTATAACTGAAACAATAGAAGAAATAAATAAAGTATTGGTAAAAAAAGATTGATAAAAATGTACGTGCCAAACTTACAAGTGACTTGGTCTGAACAATTAAGGAAATATGAAGCATACGAAAAGCAAATGAACGGTCGCAACAGTTGTTTAAAAACCGACCCTGATGCAGTATTTATGCGAATGAAAGAAGATACCGTATGCAGAACGGACAACTAAAAGCCGCTTACAACTGGCAAATAAGTACAAACAATCAAATAGTGGTCAATTACAGTATTCATCAAACAGCCGGTGACACTTCCACATTTATTGAACATATAGAATCATATAAACGCCAATATCGTGAATACCCTGAATCAATCACAGCTGATGCAGGTTATGGGGTCATGAATTACAAATGTACGAAGACAATAAAATCAGCCCTATATCAAATACAACTATTTTCATAAAGAGCGCAGCAGTAGCAAAGGCATCAATGATCCGACAATTTATATTACAGCATAGCGGTATATGGTAGGCCAAAAACTGCGTCGGTTACCAGCTGCGATACTTGCCACGAAGGCGCTGACAATCCGAACGATAGAAATGGCAAAGAAACAAAACGAAGCTAAAACTGGCAAATCCCGACTGATGAGTCCTGAAGGTGTGAAAAAACGAAAACAACGATAAATTGAACCGGAAGCGGTTTGGCAATATCAAACACAACAAACAATTTAGAAGATTTTTTACTGAGAGGCAAAGAAAAAGTAGAAATCGAAGTTGGACTATTGGCTCTAGCCCACAATCTGAGCAAATTTGTAGCTTAAAATAGCAAATATCTCACTTTCCCATCCAAAATTGCCTCAAATTAGCATCAAAACATACCAAAAAATGGAATGTACCTACTATATAATAACGATACATTATATTAATTAGTCCCATTTTATCACCTTATTGAAAGCCAAAGAGGCTGCCCTTGTGAGACAGCCTCCTACGATTTCCCACACAAAAAAAAGCTGCCCTTGTGGGACAGCCTCTGTTTTATTTTATTAAGCCAAGTTCTTTGCCGGAGATTTCGAATACTTCGAGTATTCGGTCGAGATGTTCCTTCTCGTGGGATGACATGTACGATGTTCGCATCATGCTCATGTTTGGCGGTACGCCGGGCGGTATGAATGCGTTCACGAATACTCCGCGGTCGAATAGTTTTCGCCAAGTGTAGAGGGCCATTTCGATTTCGCCAACTACGACGGGCACGATTGCTGTTTCGCTATCTATGACGTTGAATCCCATTTTGCCGAATGCTTTACGCATGTAATCAGCGTTTGCAAGGAGTTTGTCAACGAGTTGGGGTTCGCGTTCTAAGATTGTAAGTGCTGCAAGTGCCGATGCACATGAAGCGGGTGTTGGGCTGGCGCTGAAAATTATCGCAGGGGAATTGTGTTTCAGATAGTTGATTACGCGTTCGGGTCCGGCTACGAATCCGCCGAGCGATGCAAATGTCTTTGAAAAAGTTCCCATTATCATGTCGGTTTGGTCTGTGCAATTGTAGTGACTTGCTGTGCCTCTGCCGCCTTTGCCGATTACGCCGACTGAGTGAGCATCATCCACAAGCACTCTTGCGCCGTATTTATGTGCTACTTTTATCATATCGGGCAAGTTGACGATTTCGCCTGTAACGGAAAATACGCCATCGGTGACTATTAATTTTCCGGCTTTCTCGGGAATCGTTTTGAGTAAGCTCTCTAGGTCTTCCATGTCATTGTGCTTGTAGCGTTTGAATTCTGCGAATCCGCCTTTGGCAAGCATACAACCATTTACGATGCAAGCGTGATTTTCCTTGTCGCTGATGATGTAATCACCTTTCAGCACAAGCGATGAAATTACGCCTAATGCTGTTTGGTATCCTGTACTGAAGAGTAAAACGGCTTCGAATCCAAGAAACTTTGCGAGCCGCTCCTCGAGTTCGATATGCAAATCAAGTGTTCCCGTCAAATATCGGGAACCCGAGCATCCCGTTCCATACTTTTCGATAGCATCTATAGCGGCGTTTTTAACTTCCGGATGCGCTGTAAGCCCTAAATAATTGTTAGAACCCGCCATCACCATATCCCTGCCTTCCACCCTGACTACCGGACCTTCATTTTCCTCAATCGGGTGAAAATACGGGTACAATCCTGCGGCTTTAACTTCCTCGACCCTTGTAAAATTGTAACATTTCTCGAATAAATCCACTGTTTACTCCATTTTCTAAAAATTTTAATATAAATTTAACTAATCGTCCAAATTATTCTTGTCGAAAGGTGACCAGTAATGCTTAGTCATATCCACTGACTCGTTTACGAAGCTGATTCCTTCCGATTCCAATAGCTCTCTCATCATGTTGGGAGTATGGAAATAGTTTTTGCCGGTTAGTTGTCCGTTTCTGTTCACTACTCTGTGATAAGGCATAGTAATATTTCCGCGGTCTGAGTTCAACGCCCAACCGACCATTCGTGCCGAAGATTTGATGCCAATCGCTTGCGCAATTGCACCATAAGTTGTAACTTTACCCAAAGGGATATTTTTTACAATTTCGTACACTTTTTCGAATATATTTTCGCCAACATTCATAAAGAAAAAAATATTTTTGCAAATTCTACATTTACCAAACTGAAATATATAATATTTATCTCGATGCTCCAAATTTTTTAAGTGAAACAAACAATTCCGATGCATACTTTTTTTGAAATTATTGATAGATTTAAGCGTTTGGCGGGGTCAAATCTTAGCGGTTTTGATTCGCACATCAAGATGGCGCCTACGTTTCGGGGTGTCAGCTTTAGAAATTTTGCTCCTTCGGGCGAGTATAAAAAAAGTTCTGTGTTGATTTTGCTTTCACAACAAATTAACGACGTTCAAATCCTTTTTACCTTGCGAAGTGAAAAAGTGAATAGTCACAAAGGGCAAATTAGTTTTCCCGGCGGACGAATGGAAGCAGGAGAAACGGCTGTGATGACTGCTTTACGCGAAACGCACGAAGAAACGGGAATCCAACCGTCGCTCGTGAACGTGGTTTGCGAGCTTTCGCCATTGTTTGTGCCACCATCGAAATCGCTCATTACGCCGATTGTAGCATATGTTGATTCGCCTCCGAACATTGTAATCAACCCTGATGAGGTGGAGGATTACTTTTGGGTGAGCATTGATACCTTGCTTGATGTTGATTTACTCAAACACGAAGAATCAAAATTTGAAGATAAACTTGTCACAATACCATTTTGGGATGTGCATCCGAAAGCTAAACTTTGGGGTGCCACTTCGATGATTTTAAGAGAATTTTTAGATATTTATGAACTAATAAGCGTGGAAGAATCATGATAGACCGTACAAAAGCGCCATTTAACAAGGAACCGAACGTGTTCGCATTCCCAAAGGTTCGCTCTTTTGATAGCAATGATGTGACAATTGCATCATACCGAGACGAAACGCAGCCCTTGATTCACCTCAAAGTGGTGTTCGGTCGCGGAAGTTCGGCTGAAAAAATCCCGGGAAGCACACAAATAGCGATGCAATTGCTCCTATCTGCAATCAAAGGTATGAGCGAAAATGATGTTGCCGACAAATATGAGTTTTTCGGAGCGTCCTTGAATGCTTTGGCGTATTGGAATGATGCAGCTTTGACATTTTCCTCGCCATCGGACCATTATTTGAAATGCTTGGATATGCTCTTGCGAAGTGTGACCGATTTGGATTTGAAGCAAAATGAGCTTGATAGCATCAAAAAAAGACTTGTCGCAAATATTGACTATAATCTGTCCGATTCGGGATTTGTATGCCAATTGGCATATAACAAGTACCTTTTGCACGGAACTGCATATGAGCGTCCCCGTTCGGGCAACAAATCGGAAATAATGTCCGTAACTTTAGAAGATTGCAAGAAAATTTTGGTTAATAATATTTTACCATCGCTGAAGGTTATCATCGTAACGGGCAACTTCGCCGATGCGGAACTGAACTCCACCGCAAGCGGAATAATGGGAGCAATCAATAGAATCAAATTTGAAGATGAACATGTAGAAGCAAATTCTGTCAAATCAATCATATTGGCACCTAAGCAAAATGCTTCGCAAACTGTTTTGAGATTGGGCAGAACTACAATTCCGAAAAAGCATGAGGATTTCCCTACATTGCAAGTAGCGAATACAATTCTTGGCGGATTTTTCATGTCGCGAATCAATGCTTACTTGCGAGAGGAAAAGGGGCTGACTTATGGCGCCGGCAGTACAATTGATTCGCTGAAACATTTTTCGGTATTCACGGCATTTTCATCCTTGAATAGCGACGGCATTAACGATTCGATAGATTTTTTGAACAAGGAGTTGAACTCTTTCGCCGAGAATCCTTTTACTGATGTAGAATTAGACAGATGTGTCAAATTTATGTATGGTTCCTTCGTTCGTGGCACCGAAACGCCCGGGCTAATCGCCAACATGGTTCAATCGCTCTTGTCGGACGATTTGGGACTTGATTATTACAATCGTTTTTACGAAAAAATCACAAGTCTCACCGCTCAGGAAGTCACCGCCAAAGCTATCGAGCATCTCTCATCGCCAAACTACACGATTGCAGTTTGCTCCGACGAAAAGACTTTGCAAACGAAATTTGCCGGCATGGAGAATTTGATTTATTATGATATTGGGAAAGAGATGTTATAGTGAGATTTTGTAAGAATGAATTAGGAATGAAAAATTGACAAAAGCATTCTTCATTTCGTTTCAATTTCACATTTAAAGCTTATTCCTAATTCGTCAATCAATTGAAAGTCGTTTATCCAAGAAACCTTCATTTTCTCGCAAACATTAGGAATCTTTATTTTCATCGAGTTTGCTGCTGTTACTTTTTCTTCTTTGGTTACAACTATCGCATTTTCGCTGAGTGCATGAGCAATTACCCAAGGGTCAGCCAATGACCGTGATTTTATATTATCAACTAAGTATTTATGGTTAGGGTCGGCTGAATAGATGTCCTTCAGACATTTTGTAACTTGTTCATCAATCTTTTTAATCGGAATCATACTTGATTTCAACCATTTTGATAGGTCATCATCTGTTTTCACTATTTCGTCAAATACCATCTCCGGCATGAAGATGATATTCTGAATTCCAAGAGAATTAAGCACGTCCCAATAACTCGGGCATATTTTGGGAGAATAGTATTTTTGCCATGCTTGAATAAGCACATTAGCGTCTAAACAATATCTTTTGACAGCCATACTCACCTATTCATTTGTGCTTCAAGTTTGGGAAACCTGTTTACCTGAACATTTAATAAGTTGCTTGCAAGTGAGGGTTCAATAGCGCCTCCTCGAAAAGCATCTAATACTGTTTGGGTAAACAAGCGGCTATTTCGGTTTAGCTGCAGCAAAAAATAATCAGGACCACCTGGATTTTGTTTTTGTTTAATCTTCTTTGATTCTTCTCTTCTTAAAAATTCATGGAAATCGATGTCTGCAAAATGCTTCAAATTTTTATAAGTTCTTAAAGAAATGATGTTGAGATTTAATGCCCTGACCAACAAAGCAAATGAGCTAACACCGATTGCTTTTGCATTTTTGAAAACTTCTTTCGCATTATCAAAAGCGCTTTTATCAAGGTTCTCAATGAACTCACTTGGCATTAAGGCATTAGCCGCAACTTCGTTGCAGAATAATTCAATTGGGTTTTTGTTCCTTTGATTTTTGATTGTTGGCTCAATGTCATTTGATATACCCGTTTCAGCAATCCAAAGGTGAGCGAGTTCATGAACTAAGGTAAATAACTGAGGTGCATTCCAATCATCTGAATTTATAAAAACGAAAGGTGCATATTTATCCGCAATTGCAAAACCTTGAATCTCATTTGAGTCCAATTTAAGTCTTGAATGGATGAAACTCGTCCTTGAAATAAAGACTCCATGAGATTCTGCTTTATCAATCCATTCCAAAATTGGATTATTTGATTTGTAATTTAGTGGGTTAATATTTAGCTCAATCAAAATGTCTTGAGCCACTATTTTCGGGTTGTCCTTTATTGAAAATCTTCCAATGAATGGAACCTTGTTTTCATTGTTTTCCTCATTTACTTCACTTATCCATGCTTGTTTTTGTTGAATTTCACGAATAATAAAAATTGAGGACGTACTCAATTCTTTTGAGCCGGTTTTTCTGAAGTCTTGTAAAGGTTGAAAATCATTCGGCACATCAGGTAGAAAGAATAAGGCGAATGGTCTTCTATATGCTTTCGCCAGTTTTTGTGCTTGTTTTATTGTAGGGTATGCTTCCCCATTTTCCCATGCTTTGAATCTATCAACAGACACGGCAACTTTAGATGCAGCAATTTCTTCAGTCATTTTAGCTGATTGTCTCGCCCATTTAAAAACCTTTGCCGTTATGTATGCTTTATCTGCCATATAATGCAAAAATACAAATTTTTATATCAATCATAAATGTAGAAAGAATAAAATGTATATCATCTACAATGACGTAGCAAAAGAGATGTTATAACCTCAGTCTCTCTATCTTCGCCTGCTCCTTCTCCGTGAAGTTTTGCTGCTTCAAGAAGTTGGTGATTGCTGTTTTGAATTTTTCATTTTCTGCGAATTTTTGCATTACTTCTTTGGCGGCATTGCTCAATTTGAATTGCCAATCTAAATAAGCTGATATTAGGTTTGAGACTACGTGACGGTCGTAATAATTTAAGTTTTGCAAGGCGTTGAATGCGTTGATGCGAGTTTCGAAATCGAAGCTGATGCTTGTGTAATCCACCAATTCTGCTGTATATTCCAGTTGCCCTTTGGCAATCGCCAATTCAATCCATTTGATACGAATATTTTTGCCGCGCCACCCGATTTCATCTTTTGTCTGTGTCAGATAATCATTGTCGGGGAAAGATTTTGTCAGATTTTCCAAAGATTTTTCAACATTGATATAGCAAGAATCTATGAGTATTTTCCGATACTCCTTTTCGAGCTTTTGCGGTACTTGGGTGATGTTTGTTACGATTGAGCGAACTACCCACTCATCACCGGAGTTAATCGCTTGAACAAAAATATCGTGAGATTTATCATCATTTGCGATTTGGCGAATGATTTCACTTCGTATCAAATGATATTTCTCCTGTTTGAAAGCTTTGTGCAATGTTGCTCGCTTATCGTCAATAGGGAATTTGTCCAATTCGAGCAGGGCATCGTAACGGTCAATCATATTTTTCGCCATCAGTGCTTGCGATTTAATTTGCTCAATTTCGCGAATGTGGGTGAGTTTTTTCAATATTTTTCTTTCCGGGTCGAAGACTACGAAAAGGGGCTTTTCCTTTACCGGAAAATCACGCACCAAATTGGAATCAACCCAAATATTGAACGACTCGGATTTGCCGTCTTTGTAGTAAACATCGAGTTGCAAAGGCACTTTGAAATATCCGATTAATTCGCTTCTCGGGTGGATTTGAGCAATATCGCAACGGATGACATTCGCTCCATCGCTTGATTTTGTATAATCCCATTTGAATTGAAAATGCGGCTCTCCCCCACGCAAAATCCATTGGTCGAAGAACCAATCCAAAGCCATTCCTGTTGATTCGCGAATTGCTTTGAGCAAATCATAGGTCTCAGTTACTTTGTGCGAATGTTGCTCGGCGTAATATTTGAATGCAGTTCGGAACAATGTGTCGCCCATGAAATTTCGCATCATATCCAGCACTAATGAGCCTTTGGGATACCATCTGTCGGTGCCACCCTGAGAATGTCCGACGGGCAAATCGTTCACTTTTGCAGCATTCATTGTGCGTTCATATTCTTTAACTCGCTCCCATTGATAGTAATCTTCGCCAAAAATTTCCCGCTCGAAAATTTTCGCATAATAAGTTGCAAAGCTCTCTGTGAGCCAAACGTGCTTGTTGTTCAGATGCGATATAAGATTGCCGAACCACTGATGATTTAACTCGTGTACGTTGACGTTTACGTAATTCCGCATCCACCATGCTCGAGGGTCAATGTACATGTAATCACCGAAAACGGTTGCCGTTGTGGTTTCCATTCCGCCGTAAAGGTAATTGTTCAGAGGTGCTTGCCTGTAAATGCTCCAAGGATATTTGATGCCGATTTCCTCTTCAAAATAGTCAACCATTGCTTCCATGTGCATATAAGTAGTTTCAAAACGGTCTTCCAAGTCGGGATAATACCACATTTCGAGCGGAACTCCGCTCTTGGAATGCAATGTGCGATAGTTGTACTCTCCAATCACAAGACAAATCAAATAAACTACGTGCGGTTTGTCCAATTTATAATGCCATGTTGTCGTGCCGTCTCGATTGTCACGTTCCATCAATCTGTCACCGTTGGAAAAGACTTTATACTTAGAATCAAAAGTTACGATGAATTCGCTTGTCAAAATGTCATGCTTTTGATTAATAAATGGCATCCAATTCCCGGGGCTGTGTGCCCAAATTTGCTTTCTCATTCGGTCGCTCGGGTCTCTCCAACCTGTGAAATATAGCCCCTCTGTTGGCGTTGCACGGTAATCAATCACCATTTCATAAACACCTTGATAATCCAAATTATCCTTTGGGTATGCAATTGTTTGATTACCCACGATTTTGAAATCAATGCTGTCGTTTTGGATTTTAATGGATTTAATCACGATTTCCGGACTATGAAAAATCAGAGAGTCTATTCGAGGTCGCAATGTGCGGAATGACATAGTCGCAATGCCATCTACGATTTGACCGACAGGTTCGATTTTGAGCTCGCCTTTGAGGTGAATAATGTCAACGGTCATATCAACCGGCTGTTTGTAAGCGTCGAACGGATAGGACTCGCTTTTGGGGTTTTTTTGACTAAAAATCTCAGTGCAAAAAGCTAAGAATATTAAAGTTGTAAATAAGATTTTCATGATTTATTTGAATTTTTAAAATTACAAAATGTGAGTATGCAATTTAATCATTGATTTTCAAATTTCTAACAATGCCTTTGCATTTTCAGAAAAATCAATGTGGGAGAATTCTATAAAAATTGATTATTTTAGCTAAATGAATTTGATTAATTCCTAAATATTTTCGGAAATGTCCAAAAAGAAAATTACATATTATCCATTTACGCATCAAGAAATTGAACGCTATCAGAGTGAGACATCGTCTGAGCATATGCGTCACGAAGAGCTGACCAACAAGGCTCTCGTTGCTTTGAAACGCACTTTCTTGAACGAAATGCAAAACAACACTAAGCTGAAAAGCACAGTGAATCATTTCTCGAAAGTGACAAAAACGAAATCTGTTGAGGAATTAGCAAAGTTGATAAGAATCCTGCTAGCAAAATCCTAAGAGTGGCGAAGTTCAAATCGGACAAATGAAACGGTCATTTTGATGATTGATTTGTCAATCTCTTCTTCAAATTTAGCTTGAAGTTCCTTAGTTGTTATGTCGGCATTCTTTTTGTAAGCAGACTTAACTTTTGTATAAATTTTTTCATCTAAAAACAATTTCCGGTTTATATAGTGGTCGGCTTCGAGCAGTTCGATTATGCAATTTGCAGCCATTGTCTTATTGCCACCGAAAAGACGCTTTTGCAAATCATCAAATGTATATCCTTGCTGAATCATTGTCAGAGTATCTTGGGCTAACTTCGAGACCTTGTGCTCTTTGGGTTGAGTCCGTATCTTCTTTAGTTCCTGCAAAAACACTTTTGCATACTTTTGGACAAAAATTTGGCTCAATCCGGATATTTTCTTCAAATCTATTTCCGAATTCGGCATTGATCTAAATTTTCGGAGTGCTGTGTCGCTTATTATTCCCGCGGCACTACACCGGCAATTTCAGCTATATCTCTCAGTATTACTAATCGCGAAAATACGAATTCTGCGTCTGGTGCTTCCATATCTTAAGCCTATTGCCTTTACTTTTGTATTATCTTCAAAAAACTTAATGTATTCTTCAAACTTAGATTATTCTTTTTCAATTTTAATTAAAAAAGTACAAAAATAATAAAAAATTTAGAAATAGAATGAATTTTCTTTTATTTTTATTAAATATTTTTTCATTTTTGACTTTTACAATAATAAAAGTTACTTTCGTTTCAAAAATTATCGTTAATATGACATCATCTTATCATAAATATCAAGGAGTATGCTATGAAATTATTCATAATACTATGTGCTATGGCGTTTATCACTACTGACGCATCTGCTCAGGGTTTTCTTAACAAGTTGAAGGAAAAGGCTGTGAAAAGTGCGACTAAAAAAACTGAAGAACGAATTGAGAAAAAAATGGACGAAAAAATTGACGAAGGCTTAGACGAAGCCGAAGATTCGATGAAAAGCAGCGGTGAATCATCCACGAATCAAAACGAAGACCAAGACGCTGCTGCTGCAAGAATGATGAGCAAAATGTTTGGCGGTAGTGCTGACGTTAAATTGCCCGAAAATTATAATTTTGACGGCTATTTCGCTATGGAGACTGAAACGGTACAAGGCGACAAGCGTAAACTTAATACCAAAATGATTATGCACCTCGACAAATCCGGCGATAACGTTGGAATGGAAATTATCGAAGCGGACGGAAAAAAAATGGACGAAAAAGCTAAATCCTTCATGATTTTCGATAATGATTTGAAATCCATGGTTACTCTTACACAAAGCGGTGACATGAACATGGCGATGATTATGAACCTTGAGGGATTCGGAGACATGGCGGATTCGCTCGTTGAAGAAAAATCTGAAAATGTCAAAATCAATAAAACAGGAAAAACTAAGTCAATTTTGGGCTATAAATGCGAGAACTATATCATCGAATCTGAAGAGGGTACTACTGACGCATGGATTAGCCATGAAATCAAGATGTCCACATTCAAAGCTTTTCAGTTTTTGCAATCACAACAAAAGAAGAAGAACTCCCCTTACAGTAGCGTTAGAGATGGTTTTGTGCTCGAAGCTGAATCTACTATGAAAGGTGAAAAAGGCAAAACCGTTATGAGAGTTACCGATGTTAATTTGAACAAAAAATCAAGCATATCTACCAAAGGATATACTGTGATGAATTTCGGAAATATGGGCAAATAAGCCAAATAAATGGAAGAAATTAACGAAGAAAATGACGATTTGCTTGTGATAGGGCTGGCAGGCGGAATTGGTGCCGGCAAATCTGCCGTTGCATCAATTTTCGCCGGACGCGGCTTTGTAGTGATTAATACTGATGATTTGGCTAAAGATGTTATGGCAAGTAACTCTGAAGTAAGCAATTCTATCAGAGCTGAATTTGGCGAGAAAGCATTCAAAGACGGCAAGCTGAATTCACAATTTTTGGGAAGTATCGTTTTTGGCGACGACAGCGAAAAGCTCGACCGTCTGAACAGAATTGTTCATCCGCCCGTTATTGAAGCGATGATTGCGAGAATCGAAGAACTGCACAAATCGGGCGAAAAGGTGATTTTTGTCGAAAGTGCGCTGATTTATTCTGCCGGAATTGATGATGGATTTGACTATGTAATCGCTGTGGTGGCTGATGACGAACTTCGTATCAAGCGATTGACGGAAAGTCGCTCGATGAACGAGAGCGAAATCCGAAAAAGAATGAGCACGCAAACTTCGAAAGAACAATTAATTTCTTTGGCTGATTTTACTATCGAAAACAATGGCTCCATCAATGATTTGAGCCAATCTGCTAATTTCATTTTGTCTATGATTCAGTCATTACCTCCTAAAAATTTTCAAAATATAAAAGAAAATATTTTGTAGATTCCCAAAAACCTATTATTTTTGTATTCCTATTAAATGTAATAGGATACTGGGACGTCGCCAAGTGGTAAGGCAGCGGGTTTTGGGTCCGCCATTCGCAGGTTCGAATCCTGCCGTCCCAGCTTTTTCTATCGTAAGGTCTATTTTTAAGATGCATGATTTCAAAGTAGCCTCCGGCAGGTCCAATATTGGGCTCTCCAACAAAGTTGCAGGGCACCTTGGTATTGAATTGTCCGAAACTACAATCCGCAATTTCTCCGATGGGGAAATATGGGTCAAATTCGAGGAGAACGTCCGCGGAGTTGACTTATTCTTGATTCAATCAACCTTTGCTCCAGCGGATAATATCTGGGAGTTGCTGATTATGATTGATGCTGCCAAAAGGGCTTCGGCTAAGCGAGTTACGGCTGTGCTACCCTATTACGGATATGCCAGGCAAGACCGCAAAGACCAACCGCGTGTATCGGTGACAGCTAAATTGTTAGCAAATTTGATTACTCGTGCAGGCGCTGATAGGGTCATTACAATTGATTTACATTCGTCGCAAATTCAAGGATTTTTCGATATTCCGCTCGACCACTTGTATGCTTCGCCTGTACTGATTAGGGCTTTTCGGAAGATGAATCTCGACAATTTGATTGTCGTGGCGCCGGATGTCGGTGGGGCAAAAACTGCTCGCTCTTATGCGAAAAGATTGAATACGGATTTGGTTCTGCTTGATAAACGTCGTCCTGCTCATAATGTCTCCGAGATTATAAATATTATCGGCGACGTCCAAGGCAAAAATGCAATCATTGTGGACGACATGATTGATACAGGCTCTACTTTTGTGAAATGTGCCGAAGCACTCAAAGACAAGGGCGCTCTTGATATTTACGGTATTACTGTGCATCCTGTCTTTTCGGGCAATGCAATAGATTTAATCGAATCCAGCGATGCTGTCAAAAAAGTTTTAGTAACCGATTCGATACCTTTGTGGAGAGAATCGGAAAAGATTCAAGTTGTCACTGTCGGTGAATTACTTGCCGAAGCGATTATTCGCACTCATGACAATAGGTCTATCTCATCACTTTTCGAGATTGAAAGATAAGAAATTAAGATAATAAAGGATTTAATAATATGATGCAAGAAATTACATTAAACGCTAAAACCCGCGATACAGGTAAAAAAGGCGCCAAAGCTACTCGTAATGAGGGCTATGTTACCGGTGTTTACTATATCAAAGGCGAAGAAAACATCAGCATTAAAGTCAAACCTATTGACTTGCGCCCGATTGTTTACACTAATATCACAAAAATCGTTCAATTGAACGTCGAAGGACATACAGAACCATATCAATGTCTTTTGAAAGCTATTTCTTTCGACCCCGTTACTGATGCTATCGTGCATTTCGATTTATTGGGCTTGAAAAAAGGTCAAAAAATCACTGTCGATTTGCCTATCAAGGTGGTTGGTCAAGCTGTTGGCGTTCGCTTAGGCGGTAAGTTGATGCATACTTTGCACAAAGTCAAAGTCCATTCATTACCTTCCGACCTGGTCGAAGCTTTCGAAGTTGACGTTACCAAACTAAACATGGGCGATAGTATAATGTTGAGTGATATTGATTTCGGCAATATGGAAATTGACCTTCCGCTCGATACCAATATCGTTCAAGTTACCAGACCAAGAGGCGGTACAGTTACCACTACAGGAACTGAAGCTGATACTGCCGTTTAGTTCCATTCTCTTTTCATAGAATTTACACCCTTTGCCCCTGCTTTTCTTCGAGCAGGGGCTTTTTTTTTGGCAAAAATATATTGACTTAACACCAGAGGGAGAAAGGCTTTTGAGGAATATTCAATCATTCTTTGTCATTCTGAACGAAGTGAAGAATCCATATATTTTTGAAAACTTGATTCTTCGCCTTCGGCTCAGAATGACAGTACAATTTTGCCTGCCTCGTCCTAAAAAAATTAACAGAAAACAACCGGCTATCTAAGTAAATTTACTTAGACGCCGGTTTCAGGTATGAAATATTTTACATTTCTTATATGTGACAAAGGGAAAAGAAAATTTTTCTATATAAATAATATGTGATAATTGTGGATAATTATTTAAAATATTATTTGGTAGTTTACTTCTTTTTAGTATCTTTGTTGTCCGTTTATAAACAAAATCAAGTGCTAATGAAAAATTTTTGTATAATAATCCTTGTATTTAGCCTTAACGTTAGTCTGGGCTATGCCCAATTCATAGTTAATGCTCAGACTGAAACTGAAATTTATGTCACAGTCGCCCCTGTGGCTAATACAGCTATCTCTCTCGCTTTCCGCAATCTTGACTCTCCAAAAATTATGATGACCTACGATTCGACTAATCATGTGGCTTTAACAAAAGTAATGCCTGCCGATTTCGGCAAAATTGCTTATTCAAGTGCAAAATTCCATGATATCGCAATCGAAAATCTCAAACCCGCTACTGAATATGTCGTGGATTATATTGTTTACGACAAAAAATCAAATAAAATCACTAAGATTGATTCTATTATAATCAATACCTTTGATACAGAACCGGTTCAACCGGCTCGCGCTATCGCATTCAAAAACAAAAGCTACAACAATGTAGGATTGCTTTGGATAGCCGGAAACGGCTCCAATGTACTCGTTACAGTCTCCGAAAACGCTCCGGGTGCCACGCCTACCGACGGAGCCGAATATTTTGCTGATGCTACTTTTGGCAACCCCCAATCTCTAATCCCAGGCACTAATACTTATGTGCTATACAGCGGACCGAACACAGGTAAGTTGGACATACAGGTGACGGGATTGAAATATGCCGAGTATCATTTCAGAATTTTCGATTATAACGGCGAAGGTAAATTTACAAACTATCTAATTAATACTTCCCAAAACAATCCACGCTCTACGTTCACGCTGATTCCGCCGCCTAAGAATTTGAGGGCGCTAATCGGCACTGACGGCGAAAGTGTCTTGCATTGGGACGGAGTTGACGGTGCGGAATCTTACGTTATAGATATCGCATTAGACGAAAGCTTTATTCAAAAAGTTGAGCCTTATGCTGAGGCTAATATTGGGAGCATTTCTGAAATTCCGATTGTTGTTTCGGATGAAAAAGGTCCCTTGAGATTGTTTTGCCGCATCAAAGCTGTCGGCAAAGCCTCTGTTAGTCCGTATTCTAAGGTGCTCGTCGTTGAAATGAAGCAGTAACACTAAGAAAATTTTGTAGTCTTAGCGAAAAATTAATTTTGCTATTATTCAAAAAATATTTATTTTATATCAAGAATCAGCCCCAAAGTCTGATTTTTGTTCTGTGATTTGCATTTTTTATGATAATTCGTTAATTTTTTGGAAAATTATCACTTCACTTTTTACACATTTTGTTTCATTTATTAAAGGAAGTTTTTTTATGAAAAAACTTACACTAAGTTTGGCTCTCGTCCTATTGGGAGTCTTACTTTCGTGCTCCGACATGTTTGCCGCAAGCCAGCAAGCGCGTTATATTTTCATGCAAAATATAACAGCTAATAGCGCTACTGCTAAATGGCTATACAATGGCGATGGAGCAGGAAGACTTGTTGTCGTGAGAGCCGACAACAGTTGGGGCGATACCGAAACAGCACTTGGTACCACAACTTCAGCTTTTGCTGACGTTAACGGTTCTTACGGTACGGCTCCACAGATTGGCGCTACAGGCTCATATGTTGTGGATGTCCATACAGGAATCTCAAAGCAAATCGCTTTGTCGGGACTCGCATCCGGAACTACGTATTGGATACGCATCTTCGAGTGGGATGAAGATGCAGGTGAATACGACTACTTCACCACATCCGGCGGATTTAATAACCCGCGCAGCTTTGTTACTCTGACGGCGGTTCCTCAACCTCCAACAGATATCACTATCACTGCAGGGAATTGCGACTTTGACATTAGTTGGACTGCCGGAGTAAATTCCACAGGTACAATTATGTCTCTATTTTACGATGATACTGATAGTTTGTGTGCAGACATACCAACAGGTGTATTAGGAACCTTCAGTGCTGTAGCAGGTGATACAATTCCAACTGATTGGATTGACATTGACCTCGGTGACTTGACTTCTATTGAAGGTTTCCCAATTGAAAACTTTAATGCTGACCACCTTGTTAGAATGTGGGGTTATAACGGAAATGTTGATAATGTAAGTTCTACATTTACAGATGAAATGTTTACCCCTATCGAAGATTGCGACGGTCCTACTTTTACAATTACAGTTTTCCATCTAATTTGGCAGGATTCGGTTTGGGTCGTGGGTGACTCAGTTGGTCCAGGTGCTTGCGAAGTTGGCGGAAGATACCGCGTTTATGTCAATTGGACAGAACCCGTTGAAGACTTCGACGAAACGAGTATTATTTTGGCTGGTGCAACTATGGTCGGAGGTACTTGGATAGCAAGTGAAAATCTTGAGGATTACCAATTCGACATAGAAACATCCGGATTAACCGGCGAAGTTGGAATTGATATTGACGGTCTGTATGCTGATTGCGTTGGCAACGAAGGCGGCAGCGGTGAATACAATATTCCACCTTTGAACTTGCTTTCTACTGAAAACTTTGCCGTTCTTTCAGGCGCGGGAATCACCGGCACTACTAACACTGCCATAACAGGTGATGTCGGTACAAGCCCAATAACCTGAGCAAGTATAACAGGATTTGACGCTTCAAATGTAACAGGTATTATGTACACTGTTGATGCAGCCGGTCCCGCAGGTTCGGTACCAAATGCTACATTATTATCTGCAGCGAAGGGCGATTTGACAATAGCATATAATGATGCTGCAGGTCGTACTCCAATTCCTACAGGTACTTTCTTGAATCCTACAGCAGGCACTTCACAATTGTCCGGTACGATAGCACCGGGTTTGTACAAATTTACTACTGCTACTGCATCAATCCCTGCAAGTATTATTCTTGATGGTGGAGGCAATCCTAATAGTGTTTGGATTTTCCAAATCGCTGCAGCATTTAATGTTGCAAATAGTGTAGTTATTACTTTACAAAACGGTGCATCAGCTTCAAATATATTTTGGCAAGTAGGTACATCAGCTACAATCGGCACGACTGTTCAATTCGCAGGTACAATTCTTGCTGACCAAGGAATTACGATTGGAACGGGTTCTACAGTAAATGGTAGGTTATTGGCTTTTGAAGCATCTATTACATTAGATGATGCTGTTGTTGTGACCCATCCGGGTTCATTGCCATTTGACTTTGCATTCTCATTTGATAACGTTGCTCCGGTATTTACAACAGGTCCTGAATTTACAGATTCACTACAAGTAACTTGCATATCGGTTAATAATTGGAGTTTCCCCGATTCTCCTTTACCAACGAATGCAGTTAACGCACCCGATAGTGTTGATGTCGAAATCGGTTTCGATGTCTTTGACATTGGTTGCTGCGGTGATGCAACTCCTACAGTTAACCTTCAAGTTTGGGACCCGAATGTTGACACAACAGGCGCTTGGGTATATCATGCAACTAGCTTGACATTAGGCTCAGATGGTTACGACTATACAGCTACATATACAGTTACATCAAGCACTCCGGATGGAGATTACCAGTTTGAAGTAATTTTAGCTGATTGTAACGATAATGAAACAACTTGGACAGGTCTTCCTTTCACAGTTGACAACACTCCTCCTGATGGTTATCAAGTTGAATGTGCAGTTGTTGAAGAAGAAACAGTTTGCACAGAAGTAACAGAATGGGATGCACCATGCTTAGGCGAAGGTGATACTCTTACTTTATGTACAGCAATTATAGAAGAAGGTTGTGGCACATTCAATATTGATTCAATTGCTATACCTGGAGAAAACGGTTTGGGATTGTTTTTTGACCCGATACCATCAAATGCGGTTATTACAGACATATCAGGTACGGGAACAACAGAAGACCCATATATTTTATGTGTCACTGTTATTGTTGATTCTACCGATATAGAAGGTTCTTATAACGTTGGCGTCTGGGGAACTGACCCTGCAGGCAACTTCGCATTTCAACTTGACTCAGGTAAATTCACAATTGACATGACTCAGCCTGTAATTGATGAAGACGATTTGTTATCATGTTATGGCGATCAAGACACTGTGAACTTTACATTAACTGTAACAGATTCACTTGGTTGTGGACCATTGACAGTTACAGCTATATGGACTTTTGCAGATTCAACAACTCTTGGAATGACATTAGACGTTACGGAACCTTTCTACAACTTTATTTATCCTGTAGTATTAGGAGTAACACCTGAAGGACCTGCAACTCTAACATTAACTGCAACAGACGGTGCCGGAAACGAAACAGTAGTTGAACAATTTACTACATTCGACTTTACAGCTCCTGCTTTAGTAGGCGAAGTTATGTGGCCCGAAGATGATTGTTTGAGCGAAGGTCAACAATTCTGTGTAACATTTACAGTAGAAGACCTCGGTTGCGGACTTGACTTTGGTACACAATACGTTGATTGGACTTCTTATTCAATATCAGCTACCGAAAGTTCAGAAGGAGGAACTTGGGAAATTACAGTATGTTATGATATAAGTACTGAAGAAAGCGGCTCATATGATTTCTGGTATGAAATATCTGACTATGCAGGAAATGGTTTCCTAATAGACGAAACTTCTGCATTCTCAATTGATAATACTGACCCTATTGTTACAAATTTGATGATTGATGACGATTGCGTTACAACTACAGATGTGGTAACAATTACTTTCAACGCAGATGATTCATTTACATGTTGTGCAGTTGACTCATTCTTTGATGTATATGTAACTCTAACGTTTTCAGATTCAGAAACTGCAAGTGCTACATTCGTAAGTGTTGTATCAGGAAGCAGCGGCGGATGGGACTATACATTTAATTATACAGTTCTACCGGCTGACGCCGAAGGTGCTGTTATGGTTGAGGCGATAGCAGAAGATTGTGCAGGCAACGAAGGAATGGACTTTGACGGATTCCAAATTGACCGCACAGCACCTGTAGTATCAGGTCTTGTAGTTGCGCCTAACGATTGCGTTGCTCCGGGAGTTGATTTAGTTTTGACTTTCAACGCAGAAGACATTGGCGGTTGTGGTATTCTTGATTGTGATGCGGCATGGGCTGTATTGACATTCTCGAATTCTACTACAGTCATGGTTGACTTAGTTGAAACTGAGGGTGGAAATTGTGAAGCTGTCATCATTGAAGGCGCTACCGCTTATACAGCTACATATACAGTTGGAGAAAACGACCCATCGGGTCCTGTAACTGTAACAGTATTTGTACAAGACGGAGCAGGCAATACCGGCTCACAACAACTACCAAATGCAGTTACAATTGATAACACTGCCCCAGTGGTAGCAAACATCACTGTTGATGAAACTTGCGTAACAGCAACAGACATCGTAACAATTTGCTTCGATGCAAGCGACATTGGTTGCGGCAGTTTTGACGACGCAAACTTGGAAGTAGTTGTATGGTTTGGCGAAATGTCATGGTCAGCAACTTATTCAAGTGACTTTGAAGGCAATTATTGCTATACAATTACAATTGGCGATAGCATCTCATTCCCATCGGGACTATATGATGTAGCTGTTACAGCTACTGACGTAGCGGGCAACGAAACCACAGCATCTCTTGAAGATGCATTCCAAGTAGTTCACGCACCTGTTACGGCTGATTGGTCAGTAGATTACAACGAAGATTGCGATGTAACAAATGCAAATCCAATTTGCTTCGACTTTGATTTCGACCGCGAAGTATTCGACTTCACATCTGAAGATATTTATGTTAGCTACGGATTTGAAGTTTCAAGCGTCACAGGCGAAGGCAGCAGTTGGACAGTATGCGTAAGTGCACTTTCAGGCTCGGGTACAGGTACATTATATATGTATGTATCGGAAGTTTATGACTGTGCAGGCAACGAATATACAGCTTATGATATCTCCGCAAACTACGACTACGATGCACCAAGTGGCTACACAGCAACATTTACTAATTCTACAGGCGGTCCAATTGACTATATCAATGCCGAAACTTGTGACGAAATTTATGTCACTATCACAGGTGGTGTAGTTGGTGAAGTAGCAGATTGGGAAATCACAGTTGGTTTAATGACTTACTCAGGTTCGACATTAATTACAACAAGCCCACAAATAGTGCAGTTAGGAATTGACCAATATATTGACTTCACTGGTCCATTTGCTCCCGGAAATTGGGATGTTGTAGAAGAAGAAAATTCCATGGCTGAATTTATCGGAAATACTATTTTGTTAGTAACTTCGGCAGATAATGAAGAAGAAGCTTTAGGAGAAAACGACGTTGACGTAACAATTACAATACCCGCAAATGGTACAATATCATTTGATTGGTATTTTGAGACATATGATGTCGGTGGCTCAGGTTTTGACCCATTTGGTTATACAATTGATGGCGATTTCACTCAGCTTACTACTAATGGTGATTATGATCCACAGTCAGGCAGTGAATCAATTCCTGTTCTGGCAGGCGAAGTATTCGGATTTAAGCAAAGAGCAACTGATACTTGGTTGGGAGTTGGTATAACCGAAATTGATAACTTCATGTTTGAAGGTGATTCAGAATTACCGGTAGTAATTTGCGACGACACAGAAGGACCTGTTGATTTAGCAGTTACTTTGACTGATTGTGCAGGTAATACAGGCATTGATGCAACAGACGAAGTCATTCTTGACGTTACTGCTCCTTGCCTTGTAATTGATGCTCCGTCACATTCAAATGTTAACTTTGAAGTATCATTTACTTGGACTGAAGATGTAATCGACTTTGACGTTAGTGACCTTGTGGTAACAAACGGCACAACTTACGATTTCGCAGGTTCAGGTGCTGATTACACAGTAGGAATTGCTCCTACAACAGAAGGTCTTGTAATGATTGGTATCTATTCATCAGGTCACGGAATCACTGACTTAGCAGGCAATCCGTTCAATCCTGAACAAGAAGATTGTTACGCTCCTGCTGAAACCATCTATGACATTACTCCTCCGGAATTTTATGACATAGCATGGAATAATGACAACGTAGAACTTACAATTTGGTGGAATGAAGATGTAATGGGTAGTGTTGATGATGTCGTCTTAGGCGATTTGGCATTGACATTCGTCCAAAACGGTGGTACAGCTACCGGTGCATCTATTACAGCAATTAACCATACAGCAGGCGATGATTTTGCATACTTGACAATCGCAGTAGTTGGAACTCCTAACGGTTGCGAAGTATTAGAATTCAGACCTACTACAGGTGCTTCGGTATATGACTTAGCAGCAAATGCTCAAGTCGTTACTGATATGATTTCTATCAACCTTGTTAATGCAAGCCAAGCAACAGTACAAGCAAGTGGCGGTTTTGCCGACAATGTGTATGCAGTTCAAGCTCAATTGAATTGGACACGCGGCGATGGCGATGCAGTAATTGTTATACTATTCGAAGATACTGATTGCGAAGTTGACCCTGTTAATGGCGTTAGTTACTATGCAGACAGCGAATTTGGATATGGCGATTATTTAACATGTACTACAGGTGGTAGCGGTTATGTAGTTTACTACGGAACAGGCACACAAGTAACAGTTGATTATTTGACAGGATGTACTAATTATCGTGCAGTAGTTTATGAAGTAGTCGGCGGCGAATGTAACAATCCAAATTACTTGACTCCGGGTCATTCATTTGAATTTGAAACAGGTCCGGTCGCTGAATACTTGTTTATTACGCATATTAATGGTGTTGAATATGACTATGATTGTGATTTGACATTGCCATCAGCAGAAGTATTCAGCGTTACAGTTGGATTGTTTGCTGAACCATGCGATGGTGGAGTAAACCTTGTCCCAGCTTACTTAGATTATGACCAAGACTTCTATCTTGACCACTATGCAAATTATGGTACTCCATTAGCTGACGAAAATTGGCCCATAAGCCAAACTTCTAAGACATTTACCAATTTGCAATTCGGTTTAGACAACGAGTGTAGTAATATCGAAAGCCCACTCGGCAAAGACTCATACTATGACTGGTGGTGCGACGCATTATTTGCTGAGTTAGATGGTGGTTGGGATTATTACGATGACGGACCTTTGAGTTTCTTGGGTGGCGAACCAGGGCAACAAGCTTATGGTATCACATTCTCAGGAACAACGAATAGTAAATTCGATATTAGTTGGTTGAAATCAGGCGCTTCTACAGCCACCGGCGAAGGTAGTTTGCTTGTAATCAAACAAGGAAGTTCAGTCAATGTATTCCCATCAGACGGTAACGTTTATGGCGCTGAAATGGGAGTTACATCAGTAGCCTTCCCAACTGATGGCGAAGACATTGGTTCGGGCAACAGAGCATTGTACTATCAATTGGATTGCGCTTGCGACGAAGCCTTTACACCAAGAGCAGTTACCGTAACCGGATTGAATTCGAACACTACTTACTATGCAAGAGTATTCGAATTCCGTTATGATGTTTATTTTACTAATTATGGCGGATTCTATGGAGATGATATTCCTCCACCAAATGGAGACCAAAATGGCGGTTATTGCGAATATCTCCAAGAAAACTTCAAATACCAAGAACAAGTAGTAAAATACAGAACAACGACAGGAACCGGTAACCCACGTAGCAAGAAAACATCTTCGATGGAAGGTATGTTTGCAGGTCTTGAGTTAATCGGCTTTGACGGACGTTCATTCGAAAGCAAAGTAGAACTCGCTTGGGCAACTGCTTCAGAAGGTGGAAGCTTAGGCTTTGAAATCTACCGTGCAGACGCTGAAACATTCGAATTCGTTAAGATTGCCAACGTTGCCGGAAATGTAAACGGTGGTACATATAAGTTGCTCGACGATGACTCACGTCTCGAAGTGGGCAAAACTTATGTCTATCGCTTAGCATACATAGCCAAAGACGGTACAATCGAAGACCTTTCGGAAATCGTAGTGCCAATACTATCAATGCCTAACTCAATGCAAAGTATCTATGTTTCACAAGTAACTCCGAACCCTGTTACAGATTTCGGTAAATTACAAGTCGAGATGACAACTGAGCAAAACTTACGCATTGAAGTCCGCAACGCAGCCGGTCAATTAGTATCCGTACTATCTGACCAAATTCGTGGCGCTGGCGTTCACAACTTCAACATAGACCTTACGAATCGTGCACAAGGAAGCTATAGCATCCTTATCAGCACAGATTACGAAGCTATTTACGTACCATTCATGTACGTCAAATAAGCCTCAGGTTTGATTTAAATAATAGAGACCGGCTCGAAATGAGTCGGTCTCTTTTTTTTTTGCTAATAAATTTAGCATAAGTCAATAAACTTGAAATATTTATTGGCACCTTTCGTTTTTATTATCAAAGCAAATTTAATATTTCGTAATGAGGAAGCTACACTCTATATGAATTTTTTAAAACATTGTGCCGTTAAAGCAATCTTACACATGTTATTCTTTGCGGTCTTACTCAAAGTAAGCGCCCTCGTTCTTACGTGGTTTTGGAACAGCTATTTGATAAGATACAGCGATTTAGAGCCAATAAACTTTCTCGAAGCTGTCGGTGTAGTAGCTTTTGGCTATTTAGTGTTTGCCGGAATCCGTTTTGGATTCAACCAATATGAGTTAGCACAACAAAAAATTGACATACTTGCCTCCGAAGATATCCCAAATTGTAAAGAATGTGCTAAGGCAAATGAATATGCCACTTTGTCTAAAATTCGTAACTTTAACCGTGCCGACCAAGAAAAGCTCAAAGAAGCAATTGCAAAATATTGCGGAATCAACCACCACTCGCTCAAAAACAATTCCCAAACTGCCTCCAATACTCCTTATAGCAAATCTCAACTTACAGAAACCGAGATTTAATTTTTAAATCAACTTTTTCACGTAAATTTCGTCTATTTTTAGTAGTTTTGTAATGCAGCATATAGTATCTTTTCGGAAGGATTGATAAGGAAGTCCTATTTCCTGTCGAAATTGATACACATTATTGAAAATAGGATGTCTCAAACAATATGATAACACGAATACTGTTGTTTTTTGTGGCATTTAGTACATTTGCAAATGCGACTGTATTGGAGATGCCAATATCTTATGGAACGCAACTGACCGACAAGAGCGAAGCATACTTCGAGCGTGGTTTGATGCACCTTAGCGAATATAAGATACTTGATAAAATCAAGAATTTCCCCGATGACCCATCGGGTGACAAGGCAGAATTGCTCCGCGCCGAACTCGATTTGGTAGCCGGAAACCTTTCTATGGCAGATTCGCGTTTGGCAGAATTTGCCAAAACACGAACAAATTCGCCCTTTGTGCCTTTTGCTCTCATTCAACGCGGGTTTATCGCTTTTAAAGCTAAAAAATTCGAGAAGGCAGAGTTGCATTTTACCTCAGCCAAAATATCTTCACTCGAAGCTTTCAGCACTCGTAACGATAGCGACTATTACTATAACGCGCACATTTCCAATTATCTTTTGGCGTTGTCTCTGTCCCAGCAAGGAAAGCACCTCGATGCCATCCCTGTGCTTTTTGATGGAGTCGCAAATTTATCCCAAGGGCAATATACCGATGATTCGTATTTCCTTTTGGGCAGAATTCACGAAATTAATAGGAACTACGATTCGGCATTGGTTTACTACCGGATAATCGAAAATAAATATCCGGGAACGCCCGTTATGCTTGTCTCGCTCGTCCGAACCGCAAATAGTAATATTGCACTTCGCAAACCGACAACGGCTTTGGTAGCTTTGGAGAGAGCGGAAACTCTGCATAGAAAGTTACAAAGCGAAGAAATCGGTTTTTCAGACAAACAAAATTATTTTGTAGAAGATTTGCCGGAACAAATTTCATTTCTAAAAGGAGAATCATACAATCTTGCAAAAAATTACGCCGAAGCGGAAAGAGAATTCAACTATTTGCTCGAAAAATATCCGAATTCCGAATTTAGATACGATGCCTTGAACAGCCTCGGCTGGGCATTGATGAATTTGGAACGATACGACGATGCAATATCAAAATTTGATTTGGTTATCAATTCTGATTCCGAACTTTCGCAAAGGGCAGTTCCCGTTGCATCGCTTTATAGAGCCGTTTCGCTTAAGCGTGCAGGGAAAAATGAGCAAGCGCGGAGAGAATTTTCAGCTCTCGGAATGCAACCTGCATACCCATTTTTAGGGCTTGTGCTCTTGGAAGTTGGGCAAATGCAATACGAAGCAGGTGAATTTGACCAAGCTATGAAAACACTCGAACGTGCAGCCCGCGAAACCCAAGATGCACGTACTTCCGTTAGAATAAGTTTGATTTTGGGTGCTACATATATCGAGATGAAATTATGGGAACGCGCCGCAGGTGAATTCAAAAAGGCTGAACTCTTAGCGGAAAATGCAACAGAGATAAATATGCCTAATAAGAAATATTATCTCGCACTGACAAAATTGAATCAAGGCATAACATTAGTGAAATCTCGCCGCGCTACAGAAGCAATTCCGTATTTGCAGGCTTATATTGCCGAGAACAAAGACGGTGCCCGAACAGATGAAGCTCTCTTTTGGCTTGGCGAAGCTTATTTCCGCACAGATTTGCTTAGAAATTCAATCGAAGCTTACGACAATTTGTTGAACAGATACCCAATGACAATCCGAAAAGAAGAAGCAATGTATGGTCTGGGATGGTCACACTTCAGGTTACGGGACTTCAACAATTCTTCGAGGGTTTTCGATAATATGATTAGAGAATTTCCAAAGTCAAAATACGCCGTAGAAGTACTAACAAGGCAAGGCGATGGCTATTATTTGGACAAAAGTTTCGGCAAAGCGGCTGATTCGTACAGACGAGCAGCCAGAATGTCACCGGGAACGGAAGAAGGACAATACGCATCGTACCAACTCGCTCACGCTCTTTACCGAAATAATAGTTGGGAGCAATCCATCACTTCTCTATTAGATTTTGTTCGGCTTTACGGACGCTCTTCGTATGCACCAAATTCGCTATATCTAATCGGTTGGATTCGCTTCCAACAAAAAAAATATACGGAAGCAATTGATAATTTCCATTTCCTAATTACCGCATATGCCCAAAGCACTTTGGTCCCGAGAGCATATTATGCAATCGGCGATGCTTATTATAATATGGGTGAATTTGAAAAATCAATAGAAAATTATAAAATAGTGATTGAATCATATCCGGGCAATCAGCTTGCTCCTGAAGCAATCAGGAGTGTGCAATATAGTTTGATGGCATTGGGACGCGAATCCGAAGCTATCGAAATTGCCAACAAATATGTCGCGACAAATCCCGAATCGCCATTTGCTCCCGTTTTCCAAAAGAAAATTGGTGAAATGTTTTACCAAGGCGGGAAATTCAGAGATGCAATCTCGGAATATGAACGATTTGTAGCAAAAAATCCGAATAACGAGAATGTGCCTGAAGTGCTCTATATGATGGCAAAAAGCTACAGCAGCTTGAACGAAACCGACCAAGCAGAGCGAATGTTCAGCAAAATAATTCGCGAACACCCACAGAGTCAGTACGCTCCAATGTCATTAATGGAAGGCGGTTTGTTGCAAATCGAGTTAGCGAATATCCAAAAAGCGGATTCGCTTCTTCGCCATTTGCAAATTACTTACCCTGAGAATGAATACGCAGGACAAGCAGGATTTGAACGAGCAGTTATAAAATACAGAATTGGTGATACGACATCCTCACTCGCAATTTTTGAGGAAGTCGCCACAAGATACAAGGATAATGATTGGGGCGACCAATCAAGATATCGTATAGCTATGCACTACCGCACACTGGGACAATATGATTCGGCAAGACATCATTTCCAATTCATTGCCGATATTGACGACAATCCCAAAATTTCGTCCGAATCTCGGTACAGAATTGGTGAATTATGGATGCGTGATAAGAACTACATTAAAGCTATTGAATCATTTTTGATAGTAAAGGACAAATTTGAGGGGTATGAAGACTGGTATTCGCAATCATTGCTCAATCTGGGCGAATGTTACGAAAATCTCGAACAATTCGATTCCGCACGCGAAATTTACCGTGTGTTGGAAATAATCAGACCGGACGATGATTATGGTAAGACTGCTAAAAGCAGACTAAATAGAATAAAAAATAAATAATGATGAATATGAAAAAGTACATTTTAATATTTGTAATTTCTACTTTGGGACTTGTGGCTCAAGAATCGGAAAAGCCGACAACGACTGAACCGATTGATTTGCCTACCTTCATTATTCGTGGCGATTTGCAACTTGATGTAAATGCAGGAATTAAGCAAGACCCAAGTAACCCGATTCCACTTACCGTAGGTGAGTTGGATTCCTTAAATTCTTTGGATAAGATGCCGATTAAAGCTCTCAATCCACCTTCTTTACCTGTTGATGTAGGCATTGCAGTTCCGGCTGATGCTTTTGTTAAAGGGCAATTCGGGCGATACGGCACCGCCGCTATCGGAGCAGGTGGCGGTATTAAAATCAACGGCTATGATTTGTATGCAACAGGTAATTTCGAAAATTCCACAGGACATGTGAAAAATTCTGAATATTCCAAATTGGATTTCAAACTCACAAGTGATTTCATCGCCCCCGAAAAATTCTTTATATTCGGTGGCAGCCGCACGCGTACAGAAGTCAATTTCATAAGTCGTGACTATATGCTTTATGGCAGCACATTGGCATTGGAGAGAGACATCAAGAATTTCGGTGTAAATGTTGACGTTGACGGCACTTTCAGCGAATTGAATTTCAACGCTGGAGCAGGTTTCAATGGTTTTGGGATGAAAACTGACGGCATAAGAACTGCCGATAACAATTACTTCGGCTATTTGAAATTAGACAGACTTTGGAATAATTTCTTTGTCTCTGCAAATTTATTTATGGATATGCACAATTTGCGAAGTAATTCTGCTCAATTCATCCAATTGGACGGCGAGATGTCCTTGCTGACAAATAAATTGACTATGACAGGAGCAGTCGGATTTCAAATTGCAAGCAATGACAATGACATAAGTCGTGGTGGATTGCTGATTTTTGGCGAAATTGAATACAGAATGAATGAATTATTCACTATTCGCGGAAATGCTCGGAGTGGGTTGAAGAACAATAATTTCAAAGAACTTGTATATACCAATCCTTACACTTCGCAATATGCCTCATTCGATTATTCCTACGATATAATCAATGCCAAAGGGATTCTGAATTTCCATCCTACTCATAAAATCGGTGTCAATGCCGGATTTAATTTCCGTCACGTGGACAGATTGCCTGTCTATTTGAATGATTTAATCTTTATTCCCGGTGCGTTCGTGATAAATTACGAAAAAGCTACAATTATCAGTTCGGATTTTGAGTTTTATTGGAATTTGACTGAAAGCGATAAAGTAATCGGAAATCTAACTGCCACAAAGGCTACATTGTCTGATTACGACGGGAATTTTGTGCCTTATTATCCCGAATTGAAAATTTCCGGAAATTATTCAAGAAAATGGTCAGAAAAGTTTGGCACTAAAATTGGAATTGATTATTTTGGTGAAAGATTTGCAGATTTGGAAAATACTATAAAAATTAGTTCTTTTATAAATTTGAAAACTGAATTAAATTATAATGTTGTTGAATCTTTATTGCTTTTTGCTTCTTTGGAAAACTTGACTAACAGCGACATTGTGATATTTAATGGTTATAAGGAGAGAGGGGTTTTCTTCAATTTTGGTATCATGTGGCAATTCTAATATGGCGAAATTGCAAAAAGACATATTGAGCGAAGAGGAAAGATTGAGCGGATTCGACGTTGGCGAACCCGACGACGATACTTTTGCTCTTGGAAATTCTGACTATATCGAGGATATTGAAGAGATTTTTGACATTCCGAAAGAGCCCGAGCAAATTTCTGACATTGATACTGGAGCTGATTACAAAGTTCTGAAAAATGTCGTTGAGCAATCAGACAAGCCCGAAGTTTCGGTAGCGGAATCGCCTGAAGATGTATCGGTTCCAACTCCACCCAAAGAAGCTGTCTTAGTGATGGACGATGATTTCAAGGATTTTGTTAAAGATTTATTAGATAAAGATAAAGTTCAGACTGTTAAGCCAAGCTTACCAGTTGATGATACTCCTATCGTAGATAATTATGACCATGACAAAGAATTATCCGGTGCAGAAAAAATTTATCTCGACGAAATAGCCCCCGACGACAAAGATACCGATACAGACGATTCCAATGCTTCAGCAGCAGCAGTGCCACTGATAGTGGAAATGCCCCAATCTGACGAAGCTAAAGAGGATGCTAAAAAAGATGATGAAGAAGATGAAAAAAAGCGAAAAGTATTCCCGATTTTATTGATTGCAGGAATTGTAGCTGCTTTATTACTGATTTCTCTTTCTGTTATTTATTTTGTGTATTTGCCATTATCTGATCAGCAAAGTGAAATTGCTACTGATACGGCAAAGACAATTCAAGAATCACCACCTGCTCAAGTCGAAAAAGAGGCAGAACCGGTAGCAGTAATTACAATAGATAGCGTTGAACAATTTGTAGAGCCCGAACCTGAAACTATGGCTGAAGTTATGGTTGAGAAAAAACTTGATGTGCCACCGAGCAAACCCCAAGCGGCACCCGTTAAGCCTGTTCAGCAACCAAAAGCGAAGACTACCACTGAGGCACCAAAGGTTCAAACAGATAAAGTAATTGCAGACAAAACACATGCTGCAAAGACTGAAATACCAAAAGCAAAAGAAGCACCTAAGAAGCACGAAGACCTAGTTTCGATAATTCCTGAAAGAAAAACTGAAACTAAACAGCCCTTTGTACGTGATAACGTTAAGGAAGAGTTTACTGTGCAAATATATGCTTCACCATCGAAGGAAGATGCAAATAGATGGTTGGAGAAATTGAGAGCCAAAAGCGTTAATGATGCTTTTATCAGCGAACAAATGATTCGTGATGTAAAGTGGTACAGAGTAAGATTCGGGACATATGACACGAGGGAAGAAGCGAGAGCAGCAGCATTGAGATACGGATTTGCACAAACATGGATTGATAGAGTAAAATAAAAAAAAGTGATTTTGGGGGGATTTTGAAATGCTGAGAAAGGCAACATACGAACAAGAAAAAGCTGTTCAGATTAAATTACCTTGGGATGAAAATACTGCCAAGGGATTTGGTATTGCCCTCGCGATAACATTAGTGTTTCTGTTGATTGCTCCGAGCCTGTATTATCAAAATCCGGGTTATCGAAATATTCAGATTAATTCCGTTCCGCTCACGCTATTAAATTTTGGCGATGGCGACGGCACAGGTTTGAGCAAAGGCAATTTAACTGCTGAGGGTATGCAACGCAAAGGTGGCGAAGCGTCTTCGATTTTGCAAGATGCCGAATCGCCTTCTATAACGCGTTATGATAAAAATGTTGATATTAAAGACCCAATGATGGCTAACCCTGTTGCGGTTTCCGAATTAAGTTCCGATGCTAAGACCAAAGGTACGGACAAAGGCGAAGGCAGACTTGATATTGGCGTCAGAGATGGCTCTACAGACGGCTCAGGATTGGGTTCGAGAGGTTCCGGCAAAGGTAAAGGCTTGGGCTTTGGCGATATTGAATGGGGCGGCGGCGGCAATAGAATTGTGCTACAGAAGCCCTTGCCGAAATTCCCTGCAGGTGTAAATACTAACGCTGAATTGAAATTCCGATTTACAGTTTTGCCTGATGGTTCGGTCGGACGTATTATTCCCTTGCAAAAAGCTGACCCGAGACTTGAAGCTGCGGCTATGGATGCTTTGAGGCAATGGAGATTTAACCGTCTGAATAGTGATGTTATTATGGAAGGCATTATTCCTTTAACTTTTATATTGCGATGATTGACGACATAGTAATGTTTTATACGCAATTGCCACTTTTTGGCAAAGTTTTGATAATTCTGATTCTTATTGGAAGCGGTTTTTCGTTACTTAAAAATCTTGTAAAATTGGCTATTATGTTAGTCATATTAGCGATTTTGGTATCACTGCTTTTCAAAATTTTGGATATCTAATCTCAGCGCATTTTACTCAATATCTGCGAATCGCAATAAAACTCCGATGCTGCTGCACAAGTCAAGCAAATATGTGCCGGAAGTATTGCTATCGTGTCCCTTATTTCGAGTGAATCAAACAACTCTTTTTCGGCTACTAATATTCCATGTTCTTGTGAGAGTTGCCTGATATAAGACTGCGCATAAATTTTTTCAATTTCAAATTTTGAGTTAACTCTTGCCGGGATTCCATAAATAACCTGTCCTGAAGAATCCTTTGCAAAATCTTTTGATAGATGTATTGCACCGGCGTGAACCAATATTTCGCCACGTTGCGGATATTTTGATATTACTTTAGAAATCAAATATGCAGCGATTTCCTCAATCTTGCAAACTCCCAAAAAATACTGCTGCAAATCATTGAAAATAAATACACCGGGACGCATCTCATCAATTCCCTCGAAATTATCAATCAGCGACATCGAAGGCGAATCTCCCATTGAAATCACAGAATTAATGCCAAATTCTATTTGAATTGACTTTTTCAACTCTGTAATTTTTTTGAGCGATTTCTCATGAATTGCCCTGATTTCATCCGTATTTTTTGCGGTATATGTCAATCCGTCATGAACGGCAAATCCAATAAAATTTAAATGATTAGAATTTTTGATAGTTCTGATAATTTCAAAAATTAATTCAATATCATCCGAATCAACTCCCGACCTTTTGTAACCATTGTCAATTTCGATATATATTCCAATTGGATTGAGCATCTTTTCTGCCAATATTTGAACAGATTCTACGCTATCTACAAAAATGCTGATTTCAGCTTTTGATGCCATTTGATTGAGATTTTCAATTTTGCTCACATCTAAAAGAAATGCAATCGTTATGTTGCGTACTCCATTTGCAACAAAATATTCAGCCATCTGAATAGATGATACAGTAAACTCCGTTATTCCAAGCTCGTAATAATATGGCAAAAGTGCTGCAGAATGATGCGTTTTGAGGTGTGGAACGAATTTGCAACCGCTCGAAACTGCTTTGCGGTGCATCATTTCCAAATTCTTAATCATTTTATTTTTGTCAATCGCTATGAAAGGTAGCTCAATCATTTCCATTTTCTTTTAAATCTGCAACATAAATATTTCCAAAGATAATTAAATGTAGCGTCATACTTTGTTTTAGTTGCTCAAAAAGACTTATTTTTACATTTTGATTTTAACAAAAGAAAATGAAATGGTAAAATTCTTAGACTTAAAAAAGCAATATTTGTCTATCAAAGGCGAAATAGACCACGCAATCTCATCGGTAATTAACGATACTGCCTTCGTAGGCGGTAAATACGTCAAGCAATTTGAAGAATCCTTCGCAGAATATCTCAAAATCAATCACTGCATCGGTGTCGCTAACGGAACTGACGCTCTCGAAATCGCTATCGAAGCGCTCGATTTGCCCAAAGGCAGCGAAATTATCGTTCCGGCAAATTCTTTCATAGCTTCATCGGAAGCTGTCACGCGTTCGGGCTGCAAAGTGCGGTTTTGCGACGTTGGCGATGACTACAACATTGACCTTGCAGACTTAGAAAAGCAAATCAATCCAAACACTTCGGCAATAATGGCAGTCCACCTGTATGGAAATCCCTGCGATATGGATGGATTGATTCAAATCGCCAATAAGCACAAATTGAAATTAATCGAAGATTGTGCCCAAGCTCACGGCGCCACTTATAAAGGCATCAAGGTCGGCAATTTCGGTGATATTGCTACATTCAGCTTCTATCCGGGCAAAAACTTGGGTGCTTACGGCGACGGCGGAGCTATTGTGATGAAGAATTTCGATTATGCACAAAAATGCAGAATGATAGCCAATCACGGAAGTGCTGTAAAATATCATCACGATTTTGAAGGTCGTAACTCGAGACTTGACGGTATTAATGCGGCAATTTTGTATTTCAAGCTGTATCATCTCGATAAATGGAACGCCATCCGTAACGCCGCAGCTGAATATTATATCGAGCGCCTTGGCGGCATTGAGGGAATCACTTTGCCCAAAAACACCGACGGCAAATATCATGTTTGGCATTTATTCGTTATCCGTAGCCTACAAAACAAGCAATTAGCAGACTTCTTAAACAAAAAAGAAATTCAAACAGGCTATCACTATCCCGTCGCTTTTACCGCGATTGAAGGCTTATAGTTATATCAAGCAAGAGACAAGCTACATGAATGCTGCAAATGGGACTCGCAACTTCTGGAGTTTGCCCATGGGCGACCACTTGAATAGCGATGACGTTGCCAAAGTATGCGATGCTGTGCTCGAATTTACGGGTCAAGACTGATGCGTTGGAGAAAACTGAATAATCTTTTGCATCGGGATATTGGGTATTTTTTTGTTGGTATGACATTGATTTATGCAATTTCCGGAATTGCTATCAATCATCGCAGCGATTGGAATCCGAGTTTTAATCTCAGAATCGAAAACACAAAAGTTGAAATCCCATCTCACCACGTAGATATTTTCAAAGACGACATTTTGAATGTGCTTTCAAAATTTGACCAAGAAAATCATTATAAAAGTTTCTTTTTTGAGGACACGACTAAAGTGCTCGTTTTTTTCGGATTTCACAATATGGAAATTGACATCCGAACAGGCGACGCAAGAATTGAATGGCTGACGAAAAAGCCACTTTTGTGGGAAATGAATTTTTTGCATTATAATCCCGGAATTGTTTGGACTTTATTTTCAGACTTGTACTGTTTGGGATTGATTTTATTGGCAATAACCGGAATGTTCATTTTACAGGGAAAAAAAGGTATCACAGGTCGTGGGAAATGGTTTGTTTCTGTTGGGATTATTCTTCCAATAATTTTATTATTAATGTATATTTGAAATTGATATATTAATAATTAACACAAACTTAACATTAGATTAACATGTAAGTTATATTTAATTGTTACATTTAATTTACTTTACTATTAAAAATATAAATATTAAATAATGGATTTATACGAAACTATCGGCACGATGTTAGCCGGAATTGGGATGTTTTTCAGCGGTGTGAAAATCGTAGGAAATAGCCTGAAAAACATGACAAGCCATAAATTTAGGATATTAGTATCCAAATGGACAGGCAATAGTTTCTTAGGTGCATTATGGGGATTTTTATCAGGGGCGATTTCCCAAAGTAGCTCCAATACTACATTCATACTCATTAGCTTGGTAAACAGCGGATTAGTAAAAGTGCGAAATGCCTTGCCGATTGTAGCCTGGTCTAACGTTGGTACAACTTTGCTGATTTTCCTTGTTGCTATCAACATGAAGCTTGCTATTTTAGTCATGCTCGGTTTGAGCGGTATCATGTACGGTTTCGATAAGGGAAGCCGCAGAGAGCATGTTTTCAGCACCGTATTCGGAATTAGTCTTTTGCTCTTTGGGTTTCAGCTACTCAAGACAGGCTCCCAACCCTTCGCGGAATTAGATTTCATCAATTCACTCTTCTCCTTTACATCAAATTCCTATATTTATCCGATATTACTCGGGGCATTTCTTCGTTTCATTATTCATTCCTCATCTACCGTAACGGTATTAATTATGACTATCAGCCATGCCGGATTGATTGGATTGGAGCAAGTCGTACTCATGATTTTCGGAATGGGATTTGGCGAAGGATTGATTGTATATATTATGTCTGCGGGAATGAAGGGCACTTCGCGGCAACTCTCATTATTCAAGGTTTACGAAGCCTATACAGCTTCTGCGATAATGCTTCTGCTGTTTGCAATCGAATCTGCGACACATATTCCATTGTTTTATAGTCTGATTTCCACAATAGGAAATACAATCGAACAACAAACTGCATATGCCTTTTTTGGAGTTAAAATTGTCCCCGTCATTATTATGACATTCTTTTATGGTCCCATCTACAAAATGCTCGTCAGAGTTAGCCCGCCGTTGACTGAAGAAAATTTATCTAAATTGCAATTTATCAACGAACATTCTCTGCGCGATGTGGAAACCGCTCTGACACTCGTGGAAAGCGAACAAGAAAGAATTATTAAGCGATTTCCGATTTATTTGGAAAATGTGATGAAAGATGGAATTAAAAAAGATTTGACTGATTTGAATGTGCTTCATAAATCAACTCTACCACTATTGGACGAACTTGACAATTTCCTCAAAAATGTAATTAATATGAATCTTTCGCATCAAACTTCGGAACGATTTATCAATATTCAAAATCGCCAAAACCAAATCCGCTCAATGGAATTAAGTTTGTTCAACCTTGCCGACACAATCAGACTTTCCAATATTCAGGGAAGCGTTAATCAATTGCTCGAAAATCTTGTTCAATCACTTCACGCAAATATTTCGCTCGTAGCCGATGCTGCCAAATCACGCGATAATTTCGATTTGATAATGGTAATCAACGCAACTAATGACCGAGGCGATTTGATGGAACGCATCCGCAAGCAATATCTCAGTTTGGATTCAGATATTCAAGCGGAAGATAAACCTCTGCTACTCTACATCACCGACCTTTTTCAACGAATTATTTGGCTATCCAACAAATGGGCTACACTTCAGAAAGCCGCAATTAGCAATTAGTTTGCATGATTCAGTGGTGTATTTGGAAAATTGGGAATGTTTTGTTATGTTTGCATATCATTTATTGAGAGTTCGTAGATAAATGAGTTACCGCCAATTAAAATAACAACATGAAGCAAATTACAAAAACATCATTAACAATAATAGGACTGATAATTACAAGCATGTTGCACGCTCAAACCTACTATGTTGATGTCAACTTAGGGGATGACAATGCTGTGGGAAGTTTCTCCAATCCTTGGGGAAATATTGACACTGCGATAAACCGCCTAAATACTGGTGACACCTTATTCATCAGAGGTGGGGATTACACGAGTTATGGTCAAATAACATTTCAAAAAAATGGTACTTCAACACAGCCGATTGTCATAAGTGGCTATCAAAATGAATACCCATTGGTTCAAGGTTTTACAATAGGTTATAGTTCTTGGCTTGAAATAAAAAAAATAGACTTCAAAGGCCCTCAAACGCTTCCTGTTGGTTGGCTTGATATGCCGAATATTGTAATTGACAATCCTGCTGTAAACACAAACGACACAATCACATGGTCAAGTCCAGGGTTTAGAGTTGATAGCATTTTAACCAAATATTCCTCTTATGCAAATTTCTTTAATTATGCATGGAATACTAATCCTACATGGGAAAGCAATGCCAGTTATGGTTTAAATATTGTGGATTGTCAAAATATAGAAATCATTGCAAACAAGTTTTCACTTCACACATACGGTATCAGAATCCGAAATAACTCAAAGTATATTAATATCAATCAAAATGAATTTACTCATTGCTTAGATGCTATTGCAGGTTATTGTGATGTTGGAAGTTACCAATATAGTTTTGGCTTTTCGAGCATTACGAATAATGATATAACTCAAAGTCTACGAAATGGAATAATGTTGAATTATGGAGCAAACAACAATCTGATTGATAATAATATTGTTACCTACTCAGGTCAAAATCATATTAGTACATTTAATCTTGATATTCTAAGTGATTCGGCAGGATATAATACTGTTTCAAACAATTTTGTTGCCTACGGTGGTTATTATGCCGACTTTATGAAGTTTCCTGGTCCTTCAGGAATTAGTTTGCACTCACCTGGACCTGGAACCAAAGCAATAGGTAATTATATCGCCTATCAAGTTACCAACGCTTATAGAAAAACGAATTTAATTGACGGAAACGGTTTAATTTCTGATAATAACCCACACGGCTCTGAGTTTATTAACAATGTTTGCTTCAGACCCATGGGTAATGGATTTTCAATAGTCAAAGCAAAAAATAACACTTTCGTTCATAATACTGTGATCCATGCTGGCTATGGTGACCCAACTTCACTTAACAACGGAATGGCTATAAAAATTGTTGAAAGTGGAGACACAAACAATGTGATTTACAACAACATTTTTACAAATGCTGAAAGAGGCGGAATTTATTCTCAGCATCCAACTTTTTCTAGCCAAACAGCAATCGATTACAATCTTTATTATGGGATATCTCCTTTTGCGGCTGACAGTTTCTATACAGGCGGTATGTACAATACAATTCCATATGAAATCAATGGTTTAAACATTAAACCAGATATTACAGACAGTCTTGGAAACATCTCAAACACTTCTCCCGCTATTCTAGCAGGAAACGGTCTGTACTCTTACCCAACCGACAAAATTGGGACTTCAAGAAATTCATCCCAACCAACTATCGGTGCATATGAAAACTCGTACGTTTTAGGAATTGAGGATGTTTTTGAAGATAAAAAGGAATATCGTGTTTACCCAAATCCAGCAACTAACATCTTGATTGTACCACCATTATTGAGCAGTAAAACTAATTTGAATGAACTTTTTAAACTTTATTCGTTAAACGGAGTGCTTGTCTATCAAAAATCCATTAGCACTAGTGAAGTGAACTTTATACGACTGGACACATTGAATAGTGGTACTTATATTTATCAATATGGAGCAGCGTCTGGTAAAATCATTAAGCAATGAAAACAAAGTCCGAAAAAATAGAAGTTGAAAACATCAATGTTCCTAGTTACAAGTCAAAAGTCGATAAGGAAAAATATACTGCCATAAAAAATGCTATGATGAAAGTGCTCCCTAAATCATCTCCCGGATTAAATCAGAAGGAAATGAAAGAGAAGATAGCTTCAATGGTTCCTGAAAAATTATTTCCAAACGGAGAAAAAGTTGGTTGGTGGGCAAAAACCGTTCAACTCGACCTAGAAGCAAAAGGAATAATCAAAAGATTGAACAAGAAACCGTTGGAATGGACAAAGAATGAATAACTGGCGGTAACATTGTATAAAAGCAATAGCGGGTGAAGTAGTAAAATCAAGGTCAGTGCATTTAATAAACTTTGGTAGTTGCGGACAGGTAATCGCCTTGAAATCCGCTACTGCTCTTATACTTGGCCGTTATGGCTCATTTAAAAAAGACACGACACTAATGAAAAAAACTATAATATCAATATGGATACTCCTTTTTTTGTTTTCTGCACATCAAACCTTTGGACAGCAGAGAAAAATTGATGTTACAATACATTCACGAGTGGACACTACGCAAAGAGAGATAAAAGAAGTAGCTATGCTTTGGATAAATTATTTGAATTCTAAGCCTGACAGTTTACACGACAATCCATATTGGAATAATGCTGAAAAAGTTAAATTCAAGAATTTTGACCTTTCTACACCATATATGTATCAATTTCCATCAGAACAGCTACTTAACTACTACAAACCGACAATTTTATCCATTGAAAAGGAGGGCGAATATTATGGAATTAGAACTATTTTTTCGGCAGATGCACTTCAAGGAGAGTATCGAAAGTCAAATCCTTGGTGTATCACAAAACTTTACGCAGTAAAAGAAGGTGGCAAGTGGAGACTTAAGAATGCTTTGCCAATAATTACCGAAAAATGGAATAAGAGGACAATAGGAAAAATTACCTTCATTTATCCACCACATCATAAATTCAATAATGATCTTGCAACAAAAGCAAGCCAATTTTGCAACGAAATAACTGAGAAGTTTAAATTCCCTGAGTGGGAACCATTTGACTTCTATATCACAGACAGTGGAGACGAGTTGGGTAAACTACTAAATTTTGATTTCTACTTTGCGGGTTATACTACAGGAATTGGAATGAATGATAATCGAATACTTTTAAGCGGTTTTGGGTCAGAATATTATCCTCACGAATTTATTCATTTAATAGTGCCAAAGTTTGACAGACACGATTTGATTGAAGAAGGTTTTGCAACTTGGAAAGGCGGACAAGGTGGGAAAACATTTGAACAAAGTGCAAAGCTATTTGCAAATGAACTTGCTAAAAATGATACGGTCACTTTTTTAGACGTCTTGAATAGAAAATGGGGATGGCAATATGCAGCATTTTATACCACAGGAGCAATTTTATGCAATTTTGCTTTTGAAAAAGGTGGAGTAAAGCTTGTAAATGAATTATTGAATATACCCAATGATACCGAAAATCTTGTTGACAACCTTTGTTTAGTATTCGGGATTGACAAAAAGGACTTTGACAAATTTTGGAGGAATGAAACATTGAAATTCACAGACAACTAAATGAAAAAAAACGAGCCATAACAGCACCTACCCAAAAGTGGCGGTTCAGTGGTTAAATCAAGCTTTTTGCTTCTATGAAAGTTTCTGCTTGGTTGACAGTGAAGTGCTCCGAAATCGCCACCTTCGGGTAGCTGCAAAACGTTAGCGGTATTTTAAAGACTACCAAATTTGACGTTCATAATCAACGCCACAAACGACCGCGGCGATTTGATGGAACGCATCCGCAAGCAATATCTCAGTTTGGATTCAGATATTCAAGCCGAAGATAAACCACTGTTGCTCTACATCACCGACCTTTTCCAACGAATCATTTGGCTCTCCAACAAATGGGCAACACTTCAAAAAGCCGCAATTAGCAATTAGTTTGCAGGATTAATCAATAATCTTTATTTTAGTTGAATTATTTTTCGCTAATTCGGATTTAATTATGCAAGACGAACGTGGGCTTTGGAGTTCGAAATTTGGATTTATAATGGCGGCGGCAGGCTCTGCAATTGGTTTGGGCAATATCTGGCGCTATCCGTATATCGTTGGCGAAAATGGTGGCGCCGCATTCGTAGTGCTATATCTCATCTTCATTCTGCTTATTGGTTTGCCCTACATGTTGGCTGAATTCTCGCTCGGCAGAGCCACTCAACTCAACGCCGTCGGTGCAATTGACAAAGTCAAACCCGGCACCAAATGGCGAATCGCCGGATTTATGGGCATCATCACAAGTATCGGGATTTTATCTTTTTACGGTGTAATTGCAGGTTGGACGTTCGGCTTCATTTTCAAAACTCTCGTCGGCGACTCAAGCGATTTCGGGGCTTTTATTGCCAATCCGCTAATCGAAATCGGGCTGTACGCCGCATTTATCTTGATGACAACGCTCATCGTTTACAAAGGAGTCGCAAGCGGCATCGAAAAGTGGTCGAAAATCCTAATGCCGGTGCTTTTGCTGATTATCATCGGGCTTATCATTTATGCCAATTTATTGCCGGGCTCATCCGCCGGATTGGAATTTTACCTTCTCCCCGACTTTTCGAAAATCACTTTTAAGACCGTGCTCGCAGCTCTTGGGCAGGCGTTTTTTTCCTTAAGTTTGGGATTGGGACTGATGGTCACTTTCGGCAGTTACATTCCCAAAAGTACAGATATATTTTCCGCAGCAATCATCATAGCGCTCACAGATGCAGCCATAGCAATTATGGCAGGATTAATTATTTTCCCGGCACTATTTGCAATGGGCGAAAACCCCGCATCGGGTCCGGCGCTTGTATTCATCGTATTTCCGCAGCTATTCATGCAAATGCCGGGCGGAGCAATCGTTGGCGCCTTTTTCTTCGTTTTGCTTTCGATTGCAGCGCTCACCTCGACCATGTCATTGCTCGAAGTGCCGGTGTCCTACTTAGTTGACCAAAAGAAGCTGAGACGCTCCAAAATTGTGTGGCTCGTAGCGGCATTTGTTTTCGTCGTCGGATTGCCATCGGCGCTGTCGCAAGGTTCGGTGGACTTCTTCACCAATTTCGGGCTAATCCCACTCAGCTTGTCGCCACCCGATTTCTTGAGCCAAATGAGCTTCATTTTCGGCGATATGTTCCTGACAATCGGCGCCCTGATACTGTGCATTTTCATAGCTTGGGTGTGGGGAGCTGACAAAGCCGCCCGCGAACTCGAAATCGGCAGCCCCCTATTCGCAAAGTTCGCCCCACTCTGGAAAATTCTAATCAAATATCTAATCCCAATCGTAGTCTTCGTCATTCTGCTCGGCATCTTCAAAATATCGGGGGTGTAAGGAGTATAAATCTATATTTTATGTTTAGATACATTAAATTTGGAAGTATAGATTTTTTCATTATATTTGCATAGAGGAATATAATAATTTGGTTTGTGAATAATATTTTCGCGATAATCTTAGAAGTGCCTCTGTATTAAGATGATTTTGATTTGAATTTGACAATAGTTAATATAAGAGTGATAATGAAAAAAAACTATTTCTTACTCGATATATTTCCGGCAGCTTCTTGCACTGCCGGTGCAGTTCAAGTTGCTACCGGTACTTATCTAACAAAAAATTCATATTTATATTTATTTGCCTAACATTTATTGAGAGTACGTAAATAAATGAATTATAGCACATGCTAAAGAAAACTAAACCAAAGCAAAATTATGTACCTAAAAAAAGAGCTTTACTCGCTAATCCAGTCTGATGAAAGCCTTTTTGATTTTATTCAGGAAAGTTCATTAGACGGTTTATGGTATTGGGATTTGGAGAACCCCGAAAATGAATGGATGAACGCCAAATTCTGGACGGTTTTAGGCTATAATCCCGACGAAATGCCGCATAAATCAAGTGCTTGGCAAAATATTATAAATCAGGATGATTTAAAACTTGCATCAGATAACTTTACCAAACACTGCGAGAACCCAAATTTTCCTTACGATCAGATTGTAAGATACACACATAAAAACGGCTCCACTGTATGGATACGCTGTCGCGGAATGGCAATTCGTGATAAAGATGGAAAGCCCATTCGAATGTTGGGTGCACATCAAGATCTAAGCGATATCAAAAATAGAGAACAAGAGCTTATAGAAGCGAGTGAAAAAGCCCGCGAAAGCCAAGAAAAATATCTCGCCTATTATAATAATTCACCACTTTCATATCAATCGTTGGATGAAAATGGGTGCTTTATTGACATTAACCCAATGTGGTCAAAAACGCTTGGCTATGAAAGAGATGAAGTGATTGGGAAATGGTATGGTGATTTTTTACATCCCGATTACGTGGAACATTTCAGGATGAATTTCCCTGCTTTCAAGAAACGCGGCTACATTTCTGACGTAGAATTTAAACTGAGAAGAAAAGATAATTCATACATTTATGTCTCATTTGAAGGTTGCGTTGGCTACACTCCCGAAGGAGATTTTAAACAAACCTATTGCGTTTTTAAAGATATTACGGAGCAAAAAGCCCTTGAAAATGCTATAATTGCAGCCAAAGAAAAAGCCGAAGAAAGCGAAGAAAAATATAAATTATTGCACGAAAATGCAGGAGTAGGAATTGGTTATTATAGTTCAGACGGAATTATTCTTTCATTTAATCAAATAGCAGCAAAGAACATGAATGGAATTCCCGAAGATTTTATCGGGAAATCAATTTTCGATTTGTTCCCAAAACAAAGTGCGGATTTCTATTTTAATCGGATTCAAAAAGCAATTGTTTCAAACCAATCAATGGTTTATGAAGATTTTGTTCAATTGCCGAACGAAGGAAAATGGTTTTTGAGCACATTTACAAAAATAGTGAATTCACAAAATAAAGTATTTGGTGTTCAAATTATCTCTCAAGACATTTCAGTATTGAAAAATACTGAAATAGAGTTGCAAAGAGCCAAAGAAGAAGCCGAAGAAAGCGAAAGAGAGTTGCAATTTAAAAATGAAGAATACGAAGCAATTAACGAAGAATTGCTACAGACGTATGGTGAATTATTTGTAGCTAAAGAAAAAGCTGAAGCAGGTGAAAGAGAGTTACAATGTAAAAGTGAAGAATACGAAGCAATTAACGAAGAATTGCGACTGACCAATAATGAATTGTTCTTAGCTAAAGAAAAAGCTGAAGCAGGCGAAAGAGAGTTACAATGTAAAAGTGAAGAATACGAAGCAATTAACGAAGAATTGCGACTGACCAATAATGAATTAATCGCAGCCAAAGAAAAAGCCGAAGAAAGCGAGACTCAAACCAAAAGTATTCTTCAAACTGCAATGGACGGTTTTTGGATTGTTGATATGGAATCTAGAATTATTGATGCTAATGAAATGGCATGTAAAATGTTGGGTTACTCCTATGAAGAAATGTTAGAATTGAGAATATCAGATATTGATTCCGTAGAAACTGGGGAGCAAACCCAAAAACGTATATTAGAGATTATTGAAAAAGGAGAAGCCAGATTTGAATCACAACATCGACGCAAGAATGGTAAAACAATAGATGTAGAATTGAGTGTTAAGATGCATCCTGCAAAAAATTTAGCGTTTGTTTTTATCCACGATATTACCAAACGGAAGAAAGCAGAGATTCATCTTCAGGAAATAAACGAAAATCTAATTCAAAAAAACGCGGAAATCAAATTAAACAACGAACGACTTGAAAGCCTGTTAAAAATTTCTCAATATTCTACAAATTCCATTCAGGAATTGTTAGATTTTGCACTTGAGGAAGCCATTAAATTAACCAACAGTAAAATCGGATATATCTATTTTTATCAGGAAACTACACGTCAGTTTATTTTGAATACATGGTCGAATGATGTAATGAAGGAATGCACTGTTATGAATCCGCAAACGGTTTATGATTTGGATAAAACCGGATGCTGGGGCGAGGCTGTGCGACAACGAAAACCCATTGTAATAAATAATTATCAAGAAGTTAATCCAATCAAAAAAGGCACTCCTGAAGGGCATGTTCAATTATTAAAATTCCTGACTATCCCGGTAATTATGGAAGGAAAAATTGTTGCAGTTGCAGGAGTTGCAAACAAAGATACAGATTATGACAATGCCGACATTCGCCAGCTAACGTTACTTATGGATAATGTCTGGAAGATTTCTGAAAAATTGGAATTGGTAAATAACTTGGAAAGAGCCAAAGAAAAAGCTGAAGAAAGCGAAAATAAATTGAAGAGTATATTTCGAGCGGCGCCCAACGGAATTGGCGTTTTAATAGACCGGACTTTCGTCGAAGTCAATCCTAAGGTCTGCGAAATGACTGGATATTCTTCAGATGAACTGTTGGGGCAGGACGCAAGATTTTTATACCCAACACAAGAAGACTATGAGTTTGTTGGCAGGGAAAAGTATAAGCAGATTGCCAAACACGGAACCGGAACAGTTGAAACACGCTGGCAACGTAAAGATGGCAAAATTCTGGATGTTCTTTTGAGTTCTACTCCCTTGGATTCCAATGATTTGTCAAAAGGAGTAACCTTTACAGTGCTTGATATTTCCAAACAGAAAGCCGCACAAAGCGAACTACAGAAACTTTCGAGTGCTGTAACCCAGAGTCCCGATTCGATTATAATTACCGACAAGGAGGGAAAAATTGATTATGTGAACCCAAAATTCACGCAATTAACCGGTTATGAAAAGGAAGAAGTTCTCGGCAAAAATCCGCGTATTTTAAAATCGGGAGAGCAACCGGAATCTTATTATAAAGAACTTTGGGATACAATTTTAGCAGGTAACGACTGGCACGGAGATTTACTTAATAAAAAGAAAAATGGTGAGCTTTTTTGGGAAAGCGCCAACATCTCTCCGTTGGTGAACCATGAGGGAGAAATCACCCATTTTGTAAGTGTAAAAGAAGACATTACGGAAAGGAAAAAAAACGAAGAGTTATTAAAACACCATTCTGAACTTCAGCAAATTCTTTTAAAAATTGCTTCTGAATATATTCATGTTCGTTTAGACGACTTCGAAAAATCGGTAAATGAATCCCTTGAAGAGATGGGCAGGTTTGCAAAGGCTGATCGCGCATATATTTTTGAATATAATTGGGGAAAAGAGCAATTAACCAATACGCATGAATGGTGTGCTGAAAATATTATTCCGCAAAAAAATGTACTTCAGAATTTACCTGTACAAAATCTTCCTATTTTGGTAGAAAAGCATCTACAGGGAGAAGATGTCTTTATATCCGATATTAATTCCCTTCCTGAAGACAGCAATCTTCGTAGAATAATGAAAGAACAAGAGATAAAAAGCCTGATTACGTTACCTATGATGGATGGTAAAGATTGTATTGGATTTGTGGGATTCGACTGGGTAAAAAGCCAACATGAATATTCTGATGAAGAAAAGTTATTGTTGAGCCTTTTTGCGCAAATGCTGGTAAATGTAAAAAGCCGGTTAACCCTAGAACAAAATCTGATTATTGAAAAAGAAAAAGCCGAAGAAAGCGACCGGTTAAAATCGGCATTTCTGGCAAATATGAGCCACGAAATACGCACCCCAATGAATGGCATACTTGGGTTTACTGAATTGTTGCTTGATCCTGACCTAACCAGCGAAGAAAAAGAGGAATACATAAGCATTGTAAAACAGAGCGGGCAGCGAATGTTGAACACAGTTAATGACATAGTGGAAATCTCGAGAATCGAAGCAGGTATTGTTACCGTTGTTTTAAAAGAAGTTGATGTTCAGCAACGACTTGCTGAAATTATACGGTTTTTTACTACCGAAGCCATTAACAAAGGGTTGAAATTGATTTTGGAAAATGAGGTGCCAAAAACAGTTACCGTAATTTCTACCGACCAAAGTAAACTGGATTCCATCCTTACTAACCTGATTAAAAATGCCATAAAATATACCGAATCAGGAATGATAAAAGTGGGTTGTATGATTCAGGAAGACAGCTTGGAATTTTACGTAAAAGATACAGGTATCGGTATTCCCGCCGAACGGCAGCAAGCCATTTTTGAGCGTTTTATCCAAGCTGATATCGTTGATAAAATGGCAAGGCAGGGCTCCGGTTTGGGATTAGCCATTTCTAGAGCTTATGTGGAAATGCTCGGTGGCAAAATATGGGTGGAAAGCGAAGAGAGCAAAGGCTCCACATTCTATTTTACATTGCCATGCACAAGCAAACCGGCTGCGGAAACCATTGACCGCCAACCTAAACCTTTAGAGAAAATCAACGATGTTAAAAAACTAAAAATTCTAATTGCCGAAGACGATAAACCCTCAAGGGATTTTATTTCGATTATAGTAAATGATTATAGTGCGGAGATACTGGAAGCCGGAACAGGAGTTGAAACGGTTAACCTTTGTCGCAACACCCAAGACCTTGATGTCATACTTATAGATATTCAAATGCCTGAAATGAACGGCTACGACGCCACCCGTGAAATCCGTAAATTCAATAAAAAGGTTGTTATAATTGCCCAAACGGCTTTCGCACTAGCGGGAGACATGGAAAAAGCGCTGGAAGCCGGATGCGATGACTATATTACAAAACCAATTTTGAAAGGTAAATTACTTTCACTATTACAAAAGTATTTCAAAAATAATTAAAAGTTGGCAGACAATTAAATAATTATATTATTAGACTTGCCTAACCATTTATTGAGAGTACGTAAATAAATGAGTTATAGACAAGGCTGAAATAAAAGACTAATATGGATAAAGAAACTACATTATTAAAAGAAAGAATTGAAAAGCTTGAAATTGAGAATGCGATTCTTAAAAAAGAGCAAATTGAAATTTCTCAAGCAAAAGAATTGTACTTAAAAATTTTCGAAGAATTTCCTGCTTTGATTTGGCGTTCCCGTTTGGACAAATTATGTGACTATTTTAATAAGACATGGCTTGAATTCACAGGGAGAACAATGGAACAGGAATTCGGAAATGGTTGGGCAGAAGGTGTACATCCTGACGATTTTGATTTTTGCGTACAAACATATGTGACTGCCTTTGACAAAAGAGAAGCCTTTTTAATGGAATATCGCATGAAAAACAAATATGGCGAATATCGTTGGATACGTGATTTTGGGAGACCATTTTACGATTTAGATAATTCCTTCTTGGGATATATCGGCTCATGTTACGATATAACCGAAATCAAAGACAATGAATTAAGATTGATTGAATTGAATGCGACAAAAGATAAATTCTTCTCTATAATTGCTCACGATTTGAAATCACCATTCAATTCAATTATTGGATTTAGCGATTATTTGTTTGAAGAAATTAAAGAGAAAAACTATCACAAAATTGGTGAAATTGCAGGTGTCATATCAAATTCTTCTAAAAAGGCAATGGATTTATTATCCAACTTAATGATATGGTCGCAAATAGAATCCGGTAGAATGCCTTTTAGCCCTAAATACCTAAATATCTCCAATCTTATAAGCGATGTACTTTTGTTAGTAAAATCAACTGCTGAACAAAAAAATATCGTAATTGAAAACCGGATGCCTTTAGATGCTCAAGTTTTTGCAGATAGTGAGATGATAAGTACGGTATTGAGAAATATATTAACAAATGCCATAAAATTCAGCTATCCCGGAGGGAAAATATCAGTTCTATCCTCATTCCACAAAAATGATTTGACAATTACTATAATTGACAATGGAGTTGGAATATCTAAAGAAAGAATTGATAACATATTCACGATAGGTGATAATAATTCAACTCATGGTACTCAAAATGAAAAGGGAACCGGATTAGGATTAATTCTATGTAAAGAATTTATCGAAAAGAATAATGGAAAAATCTGGGTGGAATCAAAAGAGGACCTTGGAACAACGTTTTATTTCAGTTTGCCTACAGAACAAGCAACTTCTAAAAGGGCAGAACAATTAGTTGAGCCGGTAGCTGAAATACATGATGCAACAGATAAAAGGTTGAAAATTTTGGTTGTTGAGGATGATGAAACCAACTATTTGCACTTATCTATCATTTTAAAGAATATTGCAGGCAAAATGCTACATTCATATTCCGGAACAAAAGCTGTTGAAATGGCACAGTCAAATCCTGATATCGATGTTATTTTGATGGACATTAAAATTCCCGGCATGGATGGATACGAAGCCACAATGCAAATTCGAAAATTTAACAAAGAGGTTGTCATTATTGCACAAACCGCTTATGCCCTTCAAGGCGACCGGGAAAAAGCCCTTGCAGCCGGTTGCGACGATTACATCTCCAAACCAGTAAATAAGGTAGATTTGCTGAAATTGATAAAAAAATATTCAGAACATGAAACACTAGTTCTCACTATAAATAATTAAACCGGAAAAAACATGAAAGACAGCAATACAAAAGCCATCACCCCAAAGGATAATCCTGTCATAATTACTGAAGACCAAATCAAGGCATTCGGATGGGTGCACTATTTGCTGCTTGCGCTGCTGCTTATTTTAATTTCTTTTTCGATTGTTAATATTTTATTGCCGCAACTTTTCTGGAATTATACAGATGTTGTCGATTATCCATTACATTCATCAATTGAAGCGGTGGGAGCAATAGCAGCCATATTGGTTGCATTTATGCCTTTGCAGGTGTTATTTGGGAAATATAAGTCCTCTTATATATTCCTTTCTGCCGGTTTTTTAGCTATGGGACTTTGCGACTTGTTTCATTCCTTTTATAAAATAAGCCACGGATTTGTTTTCACCCATAGCATTGCCTTGTTGGCAGGCGGTTTCTTCTTTGCCTTGTTTGTTCTTCCGTGGAAAATAAATGCAGATAAAGTCAAATCTAAGTTATTGCTTGTGGTTGGTAGCATCACGATTTTGCTGGGCATTATATCCTTGCTTAACCAGGATATATTTCCTGAGATGGTTCACAACAATGTGTTTACCCCAACTGCCAACCGGATAAATTTAATAGCAGGATTGTTCTTTCTAATAAGTGCTATTAAAATAATAAGCATTTACATTCAGGAAAAAAATCTGGGAGTACTCCTTCTTCTTTTTACGGCTGTCTCTTCTGCCATTGTAGGTTTTACTTTTCAGTATTCGGAGGCATGGTCCGACAGTTGGTGGTTGTGGCACATTATCCGTTTAATTGCATTTTTGGCTTTTTTGGGTTACTTATTCTTGCGAATTCAAACTATCAATAATGAAAAAAATGAAGCACTACAAATCATAGAAGAAAAACAAAAGCAGTTAATGGAAAGCGAAGAACGCTTTAGTCTAGTAAACGAAGCCACCAGCCATGGTTTGTGGGACTGGGATGTTTTTAATAATGTAGTCTATTTTTCACCCGTCTGGAAAATGCAGGTGGGATACCGCGACGAAGAATTGGAAAATGATTTCGGTAATTGGGTAAAACTCCTTCATCCTGAAGACAAAGAGCGCATGCTAAAAGCAGTGGACGATTACCTGAAAAATCCAAGCGAAAAATTTATCGTCGAATTCCGGTTCCGGCATAAGGCAGGCTATTACGTGTGGATTCACAATGAAGCTGCATCAGTAAAAGATGAAAAGGGAAATGTAACCCGCATGTTTGGCGCGCATACCGATATAACAGCGCAAAAAGAAGCAGAAGAACTCATTAAGCAAAGTGAGAAAAAATTTAAAGGGCTGTTTGAAAACGACCCGAGCGCAATACTAATTGCTGACCCATTAACCGGACTGGTGCACGATGTAAATCCTGCTGCCGAACGATTGATGGAGATGAGCCGCGACGAATTGATCGGATTGCACCAATCGAAACTGCATCCGGAAGATATCATGCAGGAGCAGGTTGAAAAATTCAATAAACTACAGGGGCAACCCAACGTTTCAGTAAATTCCGAAGTAATGACCAAAACGGGCAAACGGAAACAGGTGCAAATAAAAGCCTCCATGGTCGAAATTGAAAAAAAACCCTATATACTCGGTATTTTCCACGATATATCGAAGTTGGTGGAGGGGCAGCAAAAACTGAAGCAAAGCGAGGAGAAACATCGTTCCATTTTTGAATCGGCAACCGATGCCTTTATCATTGCCAGCATGGAGGGCAAAATAGTTGAGGCAAATCCTTCTGCATGTAAAATGTACGGGTATGCATACGATGAAATGATTGGCAAAACAGCTACCGAATTAATACACCCCGACCACCATTATAAATTTTCAGAATTCATTAAAGATATTCAGGATAAAGGATTTTATGAGGGCGAGACAGAGGATGTGCGAAAAGACCAAACCACCTTTTTCACCGAATTTCACGGTTCGCTTATAAACTTCAATAACCAAGTACACATGCTGGCAGTTATTCGTGATGTAAGCGAGAAAAAACAGCAGGAAAATGAATTGATATTAAAAAATCTTGTTTATGAATCTTCTGTTGCAGCTAATAGTACTGCCGATCTTGCAGGGAATTTAACCAGTGTAAACCAATCATTTTTAAATATTTGGGGATACAAATCAGAAGATGAAGTACTGGGACAACCCATTCCAATTTTTATTAAATATGAAGAAGAAGCCGGAAAAATTCTCGCAGGGTTAACTACTGAAGGAAAATGGCAGGGCACTTTTACCGCATTGAAAAAAGACGGATCTACATTTATTGCTCAGGCCAATGCAAGCATTTTGTACAATTCCAATGGTAAAAAAATTGGCTTTCAGTCCTCGGTTTTTGATGTAACGGAAGCTGTCGAATCTGAACAAAAGCTAATAAAGAGCGAAGAAAAATTCCGCAACCTCTTTAATTCAGTTTCCATCCCACTTGCTCATGTTAAGGAAGACGGCAAAATGGAATCCATAAACAATCGCTTCAAAAACCATTTAGGTTATTCTCTCGAAGATATCCCAAGCATTGACCAATGGTGGGAAAAAGCCTATCCTGATAAAAAGTACCGCGAATGGGTCCTGAAAAACTGGGATGAGGCAGTTCAGTATTCCATCGAAAATGGAACCGACATTAAATCGGATGTTTACAATGTAACTTGCAAAAACGGAGAAGTCAGGCAAATAATTATTTCCGGTATTACATTCGGAAAGGATGTTCTGGCAACTTTTATCGATGTTACCGAACAACGAAAAGCAGAAGAAGCCATTATTCGTGAAAAAGAGTTTAGCGAAACGGTTGTCAATGCACTGCCCGGTATATTTTACCTGTTCAACGAAAATGGGAAATTCATCAAATGGAACAAAATGCTGGAGGAACTTTCAGGGTTCTCTCCTCAGGAAATAGCCGAAAAATCGCCACTCGATTATTTCGCCGATTACCATAAAGATATAATCACCAATTCCATTGAGTCTGTGTTTAAAGAAGGAGAATCTTCCGTTGAGGGAGATTTGATGGTGAAAGGCAAAACCCCCACCCCATTCTACTTTACCGGACGTACCATTGAAATTGAAGGAAAACCGCATTTATTGGGTGTTGCCCTCGATATTTCGCAGCGTAAAAAAATCGAAAAAGAAAAAGAAAAGGCACAGGAACAACTAAAAGTTTCGATAGAAAACCTCCGGCGCTCCAACGAAGAACTGGAACGTTTCGCTTATGTGGCATCGCACGATTTGCAAGAGCCGCTGCGCATGGTTGCAAGTTATACCCAATTGCTCCAGCGCCGCTACAAAGGACAATTGGACGAACGCGCTGATAAATACATTTATTATGCAGTGGACGGCGCCAACCGTATGCAAAATCTGATTAACGACCTGCTCGACTTTTCGCGCATCTCCACCCGCGGCGATGAATTCACCCAAACCGATACCAATGAGGTGGTGAAAAATGCCTTAAAAAACCTTCATGCGCGGATAGATGAAACCGGCGCCCAAATTAAAATTGGAAATTTACCGCTAATTAATGCCGATTCCTCGCAAATCGAGCGCTTATTCCTGAACCTTATCGGCAATGCCTTAAAATTCAGCAAGCCCGATGAGAAACCGCTTATAGAAATTAATGCCCAAAAGCAAAAAGAGAAGTGGTTGTTCAGCATTAAAGACAACGGGATTGGTATTGATGAAAAATTCAATGAGAAAGTATTCGTTATTTTCCAACGCCTACACGGTGCTGCTCAATATAAAGGTACCGGAATCGGATTGGCTATTTGTAAAAGGATTGTTCAGCGGCACGAAGGCGAAATTTGGTTTGAATCGGAAGAAAACAAGGGAACAACATTTTTCTTTACACTAAAAAATTAAATTGAATGAGATATAATCATAAACCATTAAAAGGGAATTATCATGAATGACAAAAAAATTGAAGAACTAAAACCGATTGACATCCTGCTCGCTGAGGATAGCCCGGGAGATGCGGATTTAGCTAAAGAGGCTCTGGAAGAGAGCAAACTGAAAAACCAGTTGCACGTTGTTGTTGACGGACAGGAAGCTCTGGATTTTCTTTACAAAAAAGGAAAATACCAGGATGTGCCACGTCCTGATTTAATTCTGCTCGATTTGAATATGCCCAAAGTGGACGGGCGTGAAGTGCTGAAAATTGTAAAAGAAGACGAAGATCTAAGAAGCATTCCAATTGTCATCCTCACAACATCGAGAGCGGAGGAGGATATTTTGAAAACTTATAACCTTCATGCGAACTGTTATATCTCCAAACCACTCGACCTCGATAAGTTTATTGAAGTGGTTAACTCCATCGAAAACTTCTGGATAAGCATTGTGACGCTGCCCAAAAAATAAAATGGCAAGTAAAGCTAATAATTATAATATTTATAGACCAAGGTAACCAAAATAAAAAAATGAAGAAAAATCTCAAAATTCTATTGATAGAAGACAATCCCGGTGATGCAATGCTGATTGAAGAACTTTTGCTGGAAAGCAAACGATTCACTTTTAGCATTTCTATTGCAGATACATTAAAGGCCGGTCTTGAACTGGTAGAAAAAGATGATGTTGATATTGTTCTGCTGGATCTTGGGTTACCCGACAGCCAGGGGCTGGAAGCTGTAGAAAAAATGGTTGAAAAGGTCAAGCATCTTCCTATTGTGGTTATTACAGGGCTTGACGATGATGACACAGGTCGGAAAGCAATTAATATGGGAGCACAAAACTATATTGTTAAAGGATTAAACAATACCCGTTTAATTACAGATTCAATTATGCATGCAATTGAGCGAAACAATATCCTGCTGCAATTAAAGGAAAAAGATGCGGAGATGGTGAGGATAAACGCCCAATTAATGGAGACCAACCATGCCAAAGAACGTTTAATCGCTTTAATTTCCCACGATTTAAGGGGACCGGTAAAAACTGTTGTTTCTTTTCTTAAATTACTGGTTGAAGATTATAATGATTTTGATGATGAAATGAGAAAGCAGGCAATGAACTCATGCCTAAACAGTGGAAACATTGCGGTGGAATTAATGGAAACACTCCTCGATTGGGCACGCTTGCAATCGGATGAGAAAAAAATATATCCAAAAATAGCAATGCTGAAAACTTTTGTCGATAATTCAATGGAACCTATTTGGCCAATGGCAGCCCAAAAAAATATCACCATCAGCAATCTAACTTCAGATAATCTCTCATTTTATGCCGACACAGATATGATTGCAACGGTTATGCGTAACCTGTTAACCAATGCTGTAAAATTTACACCTCAAAACGGAACTGTCACTATAAAATCAGAAAAAACAACAAATGGAGGAGTGATTATTTCTGTTGAAGATACAGGAGTGGGAATAAAAGAAGATGACATCAATAAAATTTTTGACATCACCGCAGGATTTACCACACTTGGAACTAACAACGAAAAAGGCAGTGGGTTTGGGATGATACTTTGCAAAGAGTTTGTGGAGAAAAATAACGGGAATATCAAAATAGAAAGTGAATTAGGAAAAGGAACAAAAATATGCTTTGAGTTACCGGTAATGAGTAAACAAGGCTTCAATGAAAAAAACTAAGAAAATGAAAGATATCACAAACTGCTTATGGACACTGAAAGCTTGGCAGACAATTAAATAACTAATAACAAAGCACATGGCTATAACAAGGTGTATAAATAATTTGGCAGATAGTGCGTTCCCGAGCATTTCAGCTCGTATCAAAAGTAGTTGTAACTGGTCAATTTCATGACGGTCTTGCTTTCGCAATCGCTATAAATTTTGAAATTAAGAAATATTTCCTTAGATTTGCGTATCATTTATCGAGAGTACATAAATAAATGAGTTGTATGGGCAATTAGGAAATATCCTGTATATCAATAATTTTAAATCAGATATAAATAAATGAAAAACATAGCTACAGTCAAGGAGGAAATTGAGTCCAATTTTAGGCAGCAAGTACAAAATGATAAAAAAGTAAAGAATGCTTATCTGCTTGTTCATTCCGAAAAGCTAGGAATTGAAATCAATATTTCGGAAGGTAAGACGGGAGAATTTCAGGCAAATCCGAAGCAAGCCAACCACCTTGCATCCGTAGGCAAACTCTTTACAGCAACTGTCATAAGTATGCTGCACGATAAAGGGCTACTATCTTTTGAGGACAAAATTTCAAAATACCTTGATACAGAACTGATGAGTGCATTGCATGTCTATAAGGGCAAAGACTTCTCGTCTGATATCAGCATCAAAAATTTACTGAAACAAACATCGGGGTTAAATGATGTCTTTTTCCTATTACTTAAAAAGATAATGAACGACCCAAACCTTGAAATGACGGTGAGACAAGCACTGGAATGGGGAAAAACAAACCTTAAACCTGTTGGAAAGCCTGGTCAAAAACATTTTTATACAGATACAAATTATTATTTGCTGGGTTTAATCATCGAAAATATCACCAAAAAATCTTTTCACGAAGCTGTGCATGAAATGATTTTTGAGCCTTTGAAAATGGAGAATGCTTATATTAACGGTTATTCCGAACCAAAAAACAAACCCCTATATCCTCCGGCGAATATCTATCTTTTCAACACCAATTTTATCGAGAATAAAAGAGTGGCAAAGATTGATTATGCAGGAGGAGGCGTAGTGGCACCACTGAGCGAATACCTGGTTTTCATGAAAGCTTTGGTTAACGGCAAATTGGTGAAAGAAGCTACTTTGAATAAAATGATTTATGATGATATTAAAATGGGTTTCCCTGCCATAGGCTTTGATTATGGCTATTCTGTCTGGAAGCCTAAAGCCATTCCGTTGTTAATGCCTGAAAAGTATTTTTGCTGGGGGTGCGTAGGTGTTACCGGCGCCTTTATGTTCTTCCATCCGCAAACTGAAGCATATGTTATAGGTACATTCAATGATAAATCCTATACCTCTAAAGCATTGAGGTTTATGCTAAAGAAAGTTATTAAACCTTTACTGGAAATTAAATAAAGCTAAGATCATGATAATTAAACTCCCTGCAACACGTAAAATAGCAAATGGCGGGGACAGTAGTAAATTCAAGGGTTGTAGCCCTCTTCAACTTTTGTGTAACTTAACAGAAATCGCCCGAATCGCCACCTTCTTGTAGCTGCAAAACGTTATGGGCAAGCGTAGGACGACCGTAACGACAATAAAACGGTTGACAAAAAGGAATTAATAAATGGTAATTGACACAACATTTAATTTTTACACAGACGCAAATGGCGGAGACCCGGATAGCACAAGTCCGACACTTCGAGCATACCACCAATTTCTGTGGAATAAGCCTTTGCCTAACGGGGATATATTTGAACTAACTGACAAGAAAAGCGGAACTTATTTATACCATAAATCAGGACTTGGAGAATTTTCATTAGGAAGTGATGCAATTACACATTCATATAGAAATCACAAACGCAAGATTTGGCTGACTCAACAAATTCAAGACGAAGTAAAAGAGCTGTTTGACACGGGTTCGACTATTGGAGCATACACACTTTTCCCGAACAATAGAGTTGGCGGGAAACATACAATAAATCAAGCACGTGGAGTAAATAGCTTAATTGACGACAGATTTGACTTGACATTGGAGTGCATTCGACTTTTTTACTTAGGACAAGAAAGTCCGCTTTACTACACGTTATTGAGATATAAAAACTTCTTTGATTTGTTTGAAAGCTTTGAAGGATATTACAAGTTCTTTTTACTCTACGACCTTGTGGACGAAAACAAAAAAGTAAAATTCTACTTGCCATTCGACAACTTCAAAACCAAACCGACATTTTCCGAAATTAATGACTATCTGACTTATAAAAATGGAGTATTGAACTTCATTAAGGCGAGAAACAAAAGAATAGAAAACTATGCAAACCAACGAACAACAGAATAGAATGCCTGCCCATAACAGTACCCCCCCAAAAATCACCGCCTAAATGCTTAAACCATCTCCCCTCTTCTCCCAAACTTTCTCCTCACTTCCTCATCCCCCCCCAAAAAATTTGCAAATCCCCAATTTTTTCCTTAAATTTGCAAAGTGAATTTTGTGGTATGGTGGAAATAAACGAATTGGCAGTGATTTTAGAAAAAGTCTCTGCAATTAAGATAGAAATTGAGTTTGAACTATAACCAATAAAAGAGTTAAAATGAAAAAGTCCTTTTTCTTAATCGTTTTATTCATGGCAGCTATTTGCACTGCCGGAGCCGTCGAAGGTGATACCATTACTTATCTGTCAAAAAGCCAATTGGAATGGTCAGATTTCCGAATGAATCCTGATATTAGTGATTCGTCAAAACTAACATTAAACCTAACCATAGTAACCATTACTAAAGATGTAGGTTTGTGGTTTGGAACAATTACTGTTGAATCAGTTGCGGGAATACGAAGAGATTCTTCCTGGGTCAAGCCTGAATTTATGTCAGAGCAATTGCTGAAATATGCCCAGATTAAGTATGATATAGCCCACTTTTATGCTAAAGAATGTGAAAAGGAAATTAATGAGAGGAAAATAAATGCCGGTTCGACGAGAAAAATCGGTAAAATCATCCAGTCATACATTGATAAAATGAATACACAGCTTGTGAACTTTAGAATAGAAACAGCAGAAGGTGATAATAGTGAAGCAATTGATTTGTGGAGAGCTAAACTGACAAATGGAAGTATGTAGCAGCACAAGAATCAATTAAAAACCAAGTTAACAATGAGTTACTTTAAAATTTTAGGGATTGTGTTTGGTTTGGCGGCTATGCTGAAACCATTTTATATGCACCTGATTCCTTGGGACGAAAACAAATTCCTCGCCAAAGCCTACGCAAAAAAACGTCCCAAATGGATTGTGCCTGTGGCTATTGTTGGGCTGCTGTTGGTCGCATTTACATGGTATAAAGAATTGACTACCGATGTGGCTTATTCTATGGTTATTACTATTATTTTCTCGCTTACAGCCATCAAAGCACTCGTTTTCATTTTCGATTATGAAAAATTTCAAAAGTGGGTAGCCGAGATGCTCGCGGAGAAAGAGGGCAAAAAAATCGTGTTAATTGATATTGCAACAGGGATTTTTGGATTAATAGTCCTTGTTGCATCTTTGTTGATTTACTGACAAGAATTTATCCATGAAAATAATATTAAAAGAGTTTCACCCCTGAGATGTATGAGTAAAATAATAGGTTGATGAACATCACAGCCAATAAAACAAAGGACAAAATTAATTATAGCAACATTACTTTTATCAGGTAATTTCCTCTATTCACAAGTGAGAACCAATGAATAGGGAAATAAAAAACATATTAGTTACCGGTGGAGCAGGTTTTATTGGCTCAAATCTTTGTCATTTTTTGGTAGAGCAAAAGTTTAATGTTTTCTGCTTAGACAATTTTGATGATTTCTATTCGGAAGAAATAAAATTGAACAACATCACATCATTGCTAAACAATAATTCTTTTGAATTGATTAGAGGCGATATTCGGGACGGAAAACATTTGAATACAATTTTTGAAAGTAATAAAATTGGAACTGTAATTCATTTAGCTGCCAAAGCAGGTGTTAGAAATTCTATTTTTAATCCGTATAATTATTTTGACATCAATGTAAACGGAACTCTTGTTTTGCTTGAAGCAATGAAAAAGTATGGAGTAAAAAATCTTGTTTTTGCTTCGTCATCATCAGTTTACGGCAACAAAAGCGGAAAATCAAAAGAAACTGATTCTTGCAACGAGCAAATTTCACCCTATGCAGTTTCTAAGAAAACAGCAGAATTGTTGAATTACAGCTATCACGTTAATTTCAAAATGAATATTATCAATTTGAGATTGTTTAGCGTATATGGAAAAAATCAACGACCCGATTTAGTAATTCACAAGTTTTTCAATCAGATTTCGCAAAACAAACCAATAGAGATTTACGGAAATGGAGAAACAAAAAGAGATTACACATACATTGATAATGTGGTAGAAGCGTTTTACAATTCCGTTTTATACTTTGATAATCAAAATCAAAGTATTTATGAAATCATAAACATAGGTAACGATAAACCTATTTCATTGTTATTGCTTTTGGATTATATAAAAATAGCAATTCCAATCAGAAAGATTGAATTTGTAACAAAGGAGATTGTGAAAGGCGATGTGGAAACAACTCACGCAGATATTGAAAAAGCTAAGAACTTACTAAATTATAAACCGTCAGTTTCTCTTGAAAAGGGGATAAAATTGTTTTACGAATGGTTTAAAACAGAGAAAATATGACAACGATAGCGAATGAAAAAGTTCAACTTTACAGGTACTGTTTACACTTCTGCCTGTGAGTTTCCAATAGTTCTTGACGGTCACAGGTTCTGTTATAACATATGCTTTTAGGGTAAGAATTCCAATTCCCACCCCCAAATTCGAACATCTAAATTTTTTCACTATATTTGCAAATTGAATTTTAGAATGAAAATAAACGAGTTAGGTGCATGAGTAAGGAAAAAATTTCCATACGATTTTTTGATGACCGCGAGGTGCGAGCCGTGTGGGATGAAGAAAACGCCAAGTGGTGGTTTTCGGTGTTGGATATTGTAGCAGTACTTACCGACCAAGACGACTACACCAAAACCCGTAACTATTGGAAATATCTTAAAGCTAAATTAAAGAAAGAAAACAGTCAAGTGGTTAGTGTCACTACCCAGTTGAAATTTCTTGCCCCCGACGGCAAAGAGCGTTTGGCGGATATGATGGATTATCAGGGCATTATTGCTTTGGGCAAAACGTTTCCGGGTACCAAAGCCAACCGATTCATTGAATGGTTTACATTTAGCGACGAAAGCATAGACGGCAAAAGCAAAACAAAAGCATATGCACTCTTTGAAAGTTCATTTATAGACGGCATTGAAGTTGGCACAGCTAAGGGTTTGCAACAAATTCACGCTTATTTGTTTGGTGGCTTGTATGATTTTGCCGGACAAATAAGGCAAAAAAACATTTCAAAAGGTGGCTTTCAATTTGCCATATCACGATTTTTGGGCGAAACATTGCAGCGAATTGATGCAATGCCCGAAACTACTTTTGACGAAATCCTTGAAAAATATGTAGAAATGAATATTGCCCACCCTTTTATGGAAGGTAACGGCAGAAGCGCCCGAATATGGTTAGATTTGCTCCTAAAAAAACGCCTGAAAAAATGTGTAGATTGGAGTAAAATCACAAAAAATGATTACATGAACGCAATGAAGCATAGCCCAACAAACAATAGCCTTCTAAAAAAACTGTTGAACAACGCTTTAACCACCAAAATAAACGACCGCGAAATGTTTATGAAAGGAATTGACTATTCCTATTACTACGAAGAAAATGAGTAAGGGGGGAATGGATTTGGAGATTCAGTAATATTTGGTTAGATTTGTAAAGTAATTAATAACTTTATGGCGAAAATAAACGAGTTGCCGGGCATTGTAAAACGACATTCAAACAGACAATATGAACATAGAGAATATTAGACAATTCATCAAAGAGAAAGCGGAACAGTTCGGTGCCAAGACTGACAACGAATTTAATAAACCTTATGTTGAACGAAACAACACTGGACATGAAGCTTTAAAAGACAATGGAGCATATTTTGGTTTTATTCATCCAGAAGAAGAAGCTTCGGGACCGTTCCACGACTTTTCATTAACTATATTTCCAAACGACCAAGATCAACCTTGGTTAGTTTGTTTGGGTATTGGTTCTAGTGGTTTTAAAAATGATTATGAGCTTGCAACCTATCCCGGACTAAGACGACTATTTTCTAAACTTATTAATGAAAAAGGATTTTGTAAATCGGACTTTTCTGACATAGAAACAAGTTTGCCAAAGTCCATCACTGGCAGCCTAGATTTAGAACACATAAAAAACACAATAAAGACTTACACAAAAGTTTTACCAGCTTGCCAAATTGTTGATGACCCTGAAAGCGAAGAAGGCAAGAAAACAATTGCAGCATTTGTAGCAGGTTATGCAAAACTTAGAGACTGGTCATCAAACAAAGACCACCGAAGGGCTATATCAGAAGCTTTGGAACCTTTCGTTAAGGCAGATGCAATTGATGAAGCAGAAGAAATAAAAAATCTTTTGAACGAAAGAAAATATATTGTACTTCAAGGACCTCCTGGGACTGGGAAAACAAGAACAGCAAAAGAAGTTGCAGAAAAAATTAAAGCAAAAACATTTTTCACCCAGTTCCACGCGGAGACTAGTTTTTCAGATTTTATTTTTGGTATTCGCCCAGATTTAAACAATAAAGAACTTAGCTACAAAGAAAATTTGGGAAGTTTTACCGAGGCTTTGAAGTATGCGAAAGAACACGAGAATGAAAAAGTTCTTTTGATAATTGACGAAATAAACAGAGCAAATCTTTCGAATGTTTTAGGACCCATTTTCTATTTGTTTGAACACAAAATGGACAAATCAAATGTTGAAATTGAAATTTCTCCTGGTTTCAAGATTAACAAACTCCCGAATAACTTTACTGTAATCGCTACAATGAACACTGCTGATAGAAGCTTGGCGGTTGTTGACTTTGCGTTACGTAGACGATTTGCTTGGTATACATTAAAACCTAAGGCCATTATTTCAAAACAATTCTTCAAAGTTGATTTTACAAGAATTCAAGAAATATTTGAATGGTACGCTTCAAGTAGTGAATTGTCATTGCAACCGGGCCAAGGTTACTTTATTGCAGACAGCGAAGAGGAAATGACAAACCGTATCAAGTACGAAATATTCCCATTGATAAAAGAATATTTACAAGAAGGGTTGATTAGAAATACCAAAGAAGAATTTAATAATTATTTCGCTACTCGAATAAACAAATCACTTTTTGAATGAGCAAGCCATTAGATGTTTTCTGTGAAGTGCCTTGCTTAACTGAACAATCAAGACAGTTAAGTGGAATTGCTTTACAAAAAAAATGGTTTAAATCGGCTGACAAAAGAATTATTGGCCAGTACATCCAAAAGTTTATAGACTATAACTCATCACAATTTAAGTTCATAGGCGTTCAACAGCTATTATTGGCTCTGACAAAATACCTCATTGACTTTTCGTTCTTCCAGCTTCATCGGTACCATTCCCTTAGAGCATCTGACACCGGAAAGCAAATAGGTGATTTTGTTGTAATGCCAAGGTTTACTGGGTGTGACCGTTTTGAAGATTACATTGAAATTCTGAATTTACTTGGAACAGAAATAAGCCCGGAAGTTATTGACAGCTTACCGCTTGCTTCTGGTAAAAACTTCCGACCACCGTTATATTTAGAAGCAGTGAAATTCATTGCTTCTCTTGAAGCATTACTTTCAAGACCTTGGCGTAAGTTTGACAATATCGAAAAAATATCCAGCCAACCCACTGGACAAATCAATTGGAACAAATACATCAACAACGAATACAAAATTGAAAATCGTTTAAGGTTTCCAACCCGAAAAAATATTTTAAGTGAATTTCATAGCGAATATGCTGAAGTACGGTATGTATTTGACATTTGTAAGAACGAGTTGCTTTCATCCAACACGCCACAAAGAATAAAAAACACAATCCGTGTAAAGTTGAGTTTCATTGAAGAAAAATTGTATTACCATACACCTAAAGCGACAAATAATATTGTTATCAAATCATCTGACAGCCCAACAGTAAAAACGTGTAAAGCACAAGCTAATAAAATTCTAAACTTTAATTTGGTTGACAGTACAGCATGGAGAGTAGACTTCTCAGATGTTTTTGAAAAATTCGTTCAACATATTTTCAAAGCAGTTGCTAAAGAGACTGGAGGGAAATTATTTGTAAATTTCAAATTCCACTCACGAACTTCTAAGCATTATTCTTGGGAACTAAAACACATTGAACCAGACGCTATTTATCAAAAGGAAAACCTTTTAGTATTCATAGACGCTAAGTACAAATCAAATCTTTATAACAAGTTCGACAATAGCGAAACTCTGAAAGACGACCACAGACACGATTTACACCAAATTATGGCCTATACATCTTTTAGTAAGACAGACTTTAAATATGGGTTTCTTTGTTATCCATCAGACCAATTAGAATTGAAAAAAATAAAATATAAGAACGGAATTAACGAAGTAACAAACACGGTTTTAGTAATGGGTATTCCATTAAAAAAAGACAGCATCAATGAAGCAAAGCGACTACTAACAAATGAACTTAATGAGCTTGAGAGAAGAACAACGACCCGGTAACAGCACCTACCCAAATGGAACGCTTCAGTGCATTCATGCTTCTTCCTTCTCCCAAACTCTCTCCTCACTTCCACCCTCTCTATAAATTTGCACATCTAACTTTTTTCACTATATTTGCAAAGTGAATTTTTTGGAATTGATTACTTAAATAAACATTAGGAATCTATGAAAACAAATTATTTGAATTTAATCGTAATTGCAACTATAATGATTGCAATGAGTGGTAATCTACTAGCGCAAGATGATGCCGACGGATGCAATGACCATTCACTGTTCAACCGAATGCCAAACTATTATTTGTTTGACTGCGCCGAGGTCGAATTTGGCTCTATGAAATTCCCTGTGGGCGCTCCGAACCCTGATAATGATAACTTAATGAAATCGGAGAATATTGAAGGGAAAATTATGGTATTTAATTACAGTTTGATTGAAGATGCAAAAGCTGCTTCGGGCTTGCAAATTTTCCGTAATTTCCAGAACGCGGCGAAGCAGAAGGGCGGTGTCATCCAAGGCGAATATCAAGGTTGGTGCACAGGAACCTACGAGTTTAGCGGGTCAAATATCAACGGTGGCACGATTCCCTTTGGCAATAGCTGTACAAATTGGGGGCAAACTATTAAATTCGCCAGTGACAGCAAAGAAATTTGGGTTTACATTCAGATGAACGGCGATGGCGAAGGGTATGATATGGTAATTGCTGAAAAAGAAGCTATGATTCAAGATATTCAAGCCAACGAAATGTTCGACAAAATTAATGCCGGCGAAGCCCTGGCTCTATATATCAACTTTGAAACAGGGAAATCTGCTATCAAAAGTGATTCGCAGGATATTGTTGATGAATTGTATATGATGCTCAGCGACAATCCGGCATTGAATATTATCATCGAAGGACATACTGATAACGTCGGCAACTCTACGGCAAATCAAAAGCTATCCGAGCAGCGTGCAGCAAGTGTAAAAACTGCACTCGTCAGCAAGGGCATTGCATCAGACCGCATCAAAAGTGTTGGCTTTGGTCAACTCAAACCCGTCGCTGACAATTCCACCGATGACGGAAAAGCCAAAAACAGACGTGTCGAGATTAGAAAGCAGTAATCATAATTGCTAACAGAACCGAAATTATGTAAGCGGGTTTCAGTGATTTTCGTATCTGAGTAGCCCGCTTACTTTTCGCACCCACTACACTCTCCGGCTTTCCCCTGACTCATCAAATCCGCGATCCCAATCATAGTCTTCGCTATTCTGCTCGGTAACAATGAAATTTTGGTAGAGAATATAAATTTGTTAATAAAGAGATATTTTAGTATGTTTGCTTTTAGTTTTTTGAAAGTAAGTAGATATAAATTAGTCATGTTGCATAATAAACTAGCATACATCCTGATAAATATTTACATAAAAGACTTAGAAGGAAGATTGGATGGACAAACAACGTCTTCAATGATGGACCTTGAAATCATTGGAAATCTCAGAGAAGATTTTGCGATGAATGTGCATTTTGAAGATATAGGAGAATCATTTTGGTTTACAGAGTAGTTAGTTGAGCATTTGGATAACGGACAAGGAGCAGAAATAACTCTTGATGGAATTAATTTAAAATGGACTAAGGGAGAAAATTGTGAATGGATTGAAAAAGATACAATTTTAACAAACACGAAACATAAACTCGAACATAATCAAACTAAGAACAAGAATTGGTGGATATTTTGGAAGAAAAATGAATAACGACACTACAATAGCATATACAACTTATGACAGGTGAAGTGGTGGTTAAATCAAGAGCTTTGTGGCTCGTCTCAAGTTTAGTGCTTGGCAGACAGTTTCGTGTTCAAAAAACCACACATTTCTTTGCCTCAAAACGTTAAGAACAAATCAAAAACAGAAAATGTCAAAATTAATCATGAAAAAAAAACCTTTAATAGTATTTAAATATGGTGGGAACGCCATGACTAACGATTCGCTGAAGGTGAGACTTTTAGAAAATATTGTGGCATTATGTAAAAATGGATTTAATGTAATCATTTCACATGGTGGTGGTCCTTTTATAAAAAAAATGCTCAATGAAGTAAAGCTTGAGTCTGAGTTTGTAGATGGTCTGAGAGTGACAACACCTCAAGCTTTCGATTATATTGAAATGGTTCTTAAAGGTAAAGTTAACAGTGATTTGGTAAACACGATTAACAAACTAAATCATAAAGCCGTAGGGTTATCGGGCATAGATGGTAAAACAATTATGGCAAAAAAACGTAAACATAACAAAATAGTTAATGGAAAAGAAGAGCTTATTGATTTGGGTCGTGTTGGTGATGTAAGCAAAATAAACCCTGTATTAATTGACCTATTGCTTCAAAATGATTTTATTCCGGTAATTGCTTGCATAGCTGCTGATGAAAATGGAATCGGATATAACATAAATGGTGACACTTTTGCAGGCACCTTGGCAGGCGAATTAAAGGCAGAACAATTTATTGTGTTGACGGATGTAGATGGGTTATTAAGAGACAAAGATAATCCGGAATCAATCATCAAGACCATTAACTTTGCAGAATTAGAAATACTGAAAGCTGATGGAATCATTCAAGGTGGTATGATTCCCAAAATAGAAGCCTGCCAAATTGCTATTAATAAAGGGGCTAAAACAGCCAAAATACTAAATGGGACTAAACCCGAACAAATATTAACATTAGATGAAAATAAGTTTGGAACTTTAATTTATAAATAATAAGATGAGAATAATGGAAACTACCAATAAATATTACACAGAATTAGACAATCAGTATTATCTAAAAACATTTAAAAGGTACCCAATAACATTAGATCGAGGTCATGGAAGCCATGTTTGGGATGTAGAAGGCAAGAAGTATATTGATGCTTTAGGTGGGATCGCAGTGAATTCAATAGGTCATAGTCATCCTGTACTGGTTAAAGCAATACAAGACCAGGCAACGAAATTAATTCATATTTCAAATTTTTACTTAAGCGTTCCTCAGGTGCAGCTTTCAAAAAAATTGGTTGAGTTATCCGGTTTAGATCGCGTTTTCTTTACAAATAGTGGAGCTGAATCTGTAGAAGGAGCTATAAAAATTGCGAGAAAATATGCCCATAGTATCGGAAGAGGTGGAGAAATTATTTCTTTTGAAGGCGCTTTTCATGGGCGTACACTCGCAACAATCGCTGCAACAGGGAAAAAGGAAATGCAGCAAGGTTTTGAACCAATTCCAAATGGTTTTAAGCAAGTTCCTTTTAATAATATTGAGGTTGCAAAAAATGCAGTTAACCAAGACACGGCTGCATTTATAATTGAACCCATACAAGGAGAAGGTGGCATTAACATTGCTGATACAACTTTTCTAAAAGAATTGCGAGATTTTTGCAACCGGCAAAATATTGTTCTAATTTTCGACGAAATACAGTGTGGCATTGGAAGAACCGGAAAAATGTTTGCATACGAGCATTTTGATGTAAAGCCAGATATAATGGCTCTTGCAAAGGCATTGGGTGGTGGTGTGCCTATTGGAGCAATCTTATCTAATGAAAAAGTCGCCTCTGCTATAGATTTTGGCGATCACGGGACCACTTTTGGTGGTAATCCGCTTGCCTGTGCTGCTTCATTAGCTTGTTTAAAAATAATTGATACTGAAAAACTGCTCGTTAAAGCTGAAGAAAACGGAAACTGGTTCAAGGACAAAATAAAGCAACTAAACAATCCGGACATTAAGGAGATTAGAGGAATAGGTTTAATGATTGGTATTGTATTTGACTTTGAAACCAAACCATTGGTAGCAAAGATGCTTGAAAATGGAGTTTTAGCTAATGCTACAGCAGGCAATGTATTGCGAATTGTACCTCCGTTAAATATAAGTATTTCGGATTTAGAAGTGATTGTCGAAGTTTTAAAGAAATCATTAATCGAGATAAAAGAAAATGGATAAAAAGAAAATAGGCATTATCGGCGCTACAGGCTATACCGGCTCAGAGTTGGTTCGAATACTTAAAAATCACCCTGATGTGGAAATACATTTGATAACATCTGAAAGCCGTGCAGGTGAACGTTTCTCGGATGTCCATCCTTTTTTTCAAGGAATTGAAGAACAGGAGCTACAATCAATAAATCAAATTGAGAACTACGACTTAGATTTGGTTTTTTTAGCATTACCACATGGTGTTTCCATGGAATTTGTAAAAAAATTTCACGATAAACCTTTCAGTATTATTGACCTTTCGGGCGATTTTAGACTAAAGCCGAAAGTTGTATATGAAGAATGGTATAAAATGGAGCATATTTATCCTAAAGGCATCGATGATGCTGTATTCGGAATTCCTGAATTGTTTGCTGATGAAATAAAAAATGCAAAGTTGATTGCAAATCCCGGATGTTTTCCAACTTCTGCAATTTTAGGAGCGGCACCTTTAGTTATAGAAGGCTACGTTGAAACAAATTATATTATCGTAGATTCTAAATCAGGTGTAACCGGAGCAGGAATAAAATCGAAGCCTGTTAACTTATTTTCAAATGTAAATGATAATTTTAGAGCTTATGGCATTATGAATCATAGGCATACAATTGAAATTCAAAACACATTAGAGCATATCTCAAAGCAAGAAACAATAGTTCAGTTTACACCACATTTACTACCCGTTGACCGAGGCATTTTATCAACTATTTATTTACGTCCGAAAAAAGCGTTCAATAAAAAAACACTAACCGATGTTTACGAAAGTTTTTACAAAGACAAACCATTTGTACGCATGCGAAATCAAGCTCCTGCAATAAAAGATGTAAGAGGCACAAATTATTGTGATATTCATCTATGTTTTGACGAAAGAACAAATATGATAATTATTGTTAGTGTAATTGACAATTTGGTAAAAGGAGCAGCAGGACAAGCTGTACAAAATATGAATATCATTTTTGGATTGGATGAAAAAAGCGGTTTAATCCAAATACCTATGAATCCTTAAGAAATGTTAAATAGTGTTTATTTTATAAAGAGAAGATTATGATTAAAAATATTACAAACGTCAGAGGTATAAAATGCTGGGGAGCTCATACCGGAGTTAAATCTTTAAGACGGGATTTAGCTATTATTTATTCGGAAGTTCCTGCAAGTGCAGCAGCAGTTTTTACTCAAAACCAGGTAGTGGCAGCTCCAATTACCTTATCGAAAAGACACATTAAAGATGGAAAAGCACAAGCTATCGTTATTAATTCCGGTAACGCCAATGCTGCTACCGGTGAACAAGGAATGCAAGGGGCAGAAGCCATGGCTCAGACTTTGGCTGACGAATTAGGAATAGATAAAGAGATGGTTTTAGTATCATCAACAGGGATTATCGGAGAGCCGTTTCCTACTGAAGAAATCATCAAGGGGATAAAAGAAAATGCTAACAAACTTTCAACCAATTCTAATGCAGGCTCTTTTGTTGCGAATGCAATTTTAACTACAGACACTTTTGCCAAAGAGGGATTTGTAGAATTTGATGTAGGCGGTTACGAAGTTAATATGGGCGGAATTGCAAAGGGGTCCGGAATGATACATCCTAATATGGCTACAATGCTGGCATTTATTCTCTGTGACGTCTCGATAGACTCAACTTTACTTCAAAAACTGGTAAAAGAAACAGTGGATAAAACTTTTAATATGATTACTGTTGATGGTGATACTTCGACGAACGATATGGTGGTTGTTTTAGCAAATGGACTCGCAAACAATAATAAATTAGAAACAAAAAAAGATATCGGTTATCAAAATTTCAAAAAGAAACTTGAAGAAATGATGATTCATCTTGCCAAACAAATTGTTTCAGATGGTGAAGGGGCTTCAAAACACATAGAATACGAAATCGTAAATGCAAAAAGTGAATATATTGCTCGCACATTAATTCGTGCCATCTCAACATCATCATTGGTTAAAACCGCTATGTTTGGCAGAGACCCCAATTGGGGCAGAATAATTTCTGCAGCAGGAAATGCTAATGTTTCGTTTAATTATGAAAATGTTGAATTGTATCTTGGTTCAGAAGAAGAAATTATAAAAGTTCTGGATAAAGGAAAGCCTGAAAATTTCGATAGAAACTATATGAAAAAGTTGTTGCGAGAGAGTCATATTAAAATAAAAATCGATATGAATGAAGGTAAAGCGAAAGCAAAAGGCTGGGGAACAGACCTAACAACTGATTATGTTTTGTTTAATTCTGTTTATACTACATGATTATTTAGATGATAAACATAGTACAGGCATAAACCACTTACAACTTGCTAACGGACAAAAAACATTGTCGGTATCGTTGGCTATTCAAAGATTTGTACTTACTTGCAATTTCGTCCAAATTTGAATATTAAATTTTTCACTATATTTGTAGCGTGAGTTTTAGAGAAATGGGGTAAATAAAAGAGTTGGGTACGCAATTAATACAACCAATTTTTTAACATTTAGATAACAAATAAAAAACTATATGACAAGAATTGAAAACTTAGAAACGTTACTTGTAGCGGATAACAAGAACGACAGCATTATTGAACTAGACAACTTCATTGCCGACCTCTGTTCTTATGGGGACGCAATGGATAAGTTGTCCGGACCGCAGAAACAATTTTACTATAATCAATGCTTAGAAAGAGAAGTTAATAATGGTGGGTTTAATCAATATTTCATCAACTCAAGTGGCGGCTTTGCTCATCAGACCGTACATTCATTGCGGACAATTGGTGCGAACACAACTGCCGGCATTTTACAAAAAGCTATTGACCAGTTTCCTAATAAAATTGTTCCTCAAGACTCGGTAGAAAGAATTGAATTAGTTGAACAGATTGAAGAAACAGCAAATGAAGTTTGGGAAGAACTTGACCAAAAATTCTTTACATACGAAGACGATTTGAACACGTTGAATATTAATTTTATTAGACAAAATAAAGACAATTTCTAACTTGATAAATAGAAATAATATATGCCTTTACCACTTGACTTGAAATTTATCGAAGAGTTAGAGATTAACTTAGGAATTAGTTTCCCGGAGAAGTATAAATCTAAAATGACAATCCAAAACGGTGGAGAGATTCAAACCGATGACAAGTGGGCACTTTTTCCATTTTTAGACAAAACAGACCATAAACGAATTAGCCGGACAAGTAATCATATTGAGCTTGAGACCGCAAATGCCAAAGAGTGGGATAATTTTCCGGCAGACGCAGTTGCTATTGGAGAGAATGGGTTTGGTGATTTATTGATTTTATTGCCGGACAAAAGCGTTCCAAGCAAATTGACTGACAATATTTTTATTTGGTTACATGAGACCGGTGAAATATATGAACTAGCAGAAAATATAGACTTGATTGGTTAATTGCAATTTAGGGAAAGTCAAAGTTTACAGACACAGAACGCTTTAATTCGATTAATCACTGGTGGGGAAATTTGAAACTTTATCTCTTTTTACATGAATAAAATAAAATTGTGTATATATACGTAATATACTTATGGTGAACTTGAGCAACATAAACGGTTTCGATTGGGATGATTTTAATCGAGATAAAAATTGGCAAAAGCATGGGGTGCTTTGGGTGGAATGCGAGGAAGTATTTTTCAACGAGCCAGTGCTTTTGTATTTTGATGATAAGCACTCTAATGAGGAGTCCAGATTCTACGCGCTTGGTAGAACTGATAACAAGAGAGATTTGTTTATAGTTTTCACTTTAAGAAATGACAAAATTAGAGTTATTTCGGCAAGAGATATGAATAAAAAGGAGAAAAGTCAATATGAAAAATATTCCAAAATTTGAAAGCGAATCCGAAGAGCAGGATTTCTGGGCGAAAAATGATTCGACCGAGTTTTTGGATTGGTCTAAAGCAATTAAGGTGCATTTTGCTGAACTTAAGCCGACTGCTAAGAGCATTTCACTTAGATTGCCCGAATCTATGATTGTTCACTTGAAGCAAGAAGCTAATAAAATGGATATTCCTTATCAATCATTGATGAAATTGCTGATTAATGAAGGTTTGGAAAGAAGGAAAAAACTGAAGATGTCAACATGAGTGTAGGCGAATAGTAAGAGTCGTTGCCAGCTTTGATTCGACAGATCCGCCATGGCAGAAGCAGGTTATAAAATACTTGTTGAATCAAATTGTCATTATATAGAATGTTCATAATTCTATAAGAGAAACATGATTTTAAAACACATTATTAATTGAGTCTATTAAAGTGGACTCGTATGGAGAAAATATTGAATCCAAAGAAAATTGTTGTTGCTTATTCCGGTGGACTTGATACATCAGTAATGGTAAAATGGTTAAGCGAAAAATATGACGCTGAAATTATTGCTGTTACCGGAGATTTAGGTCAGAAAAGCGAATTAGTTGGCTTAGAAGAAAAAGCATTAAAAACGGGCGCTTCAAAAGTTCACGTTATAGATTTAAAAGAAGAGTTTATTAAAGAGTACGCTTTTAGAGCACTAAAAGCTGGGGCTCTTTACGAAAACGAATATCCAATGGGATGTTCAATTGGCAGACCTTTACTTGCTAAAATGCTCGTTGATGTTGCAATAAAAGAAGGTGCAGATACAGTTGCTCATGGCGCAACTGGTAAAGGTAATGATCAAGTAAGATTTGAGGTAGGAATTCAGGCTCTTGCTCCACATTTGAATATTTTAGCTCCACTAAGAACATGGGAGTTCAAAAATAGAGAACAAGAAATTGAATATGCCAAACTACACAACATTTCAGTTCAAGCAACAAAAGAATCACCTTATTCTATAGATGAAAATCTTTTTGGAATTTCTATTGAATGCGGTGTTTTAGAAGATCCTACTGTGGCACCTCCGGCAGATGCATATCAAATTACTACAGATCCTAAAAATGCACCAGATGAATCTGAAACAATTACAATTTCTTTTGCAAAAGGTATTCCTATTGCTATTAATGGAGAAACTAAATCCCCGGTTGATTTGGTTGTTGAACTAAATACACTTGGTTCAAAACATGGAATTGGTCGATTAGACATTATTGAAAATAGAGTTGTTGGAATTAAATCAAGAGAAATTTATGAAGCACCGGCAGCAACCATTTTACATAAAGCACATCATGAACTTGAAAAATTAGTTATGGATAAGGACACATTTAGATATAAACAAGGTGTTTCAAATCAAGTAGCTAATATGATTTATGATGGATTATGGTTCACTCCTTTGTTCAATTCACTTATGGCTTTTGTTGATTCAACTCAAGAATATATTTCCGGAAATGTTAAAATCGAACTTTATAAAGGAACTCTAAAAGTGCTATCAAGAGATTCTGAGTTTAGTCTTTACAATGAAGAATTGGCAACATACTCTGATGGAGATAGATTTGACCAAGTAGCTTCTATCGGGTTTATTCATCTTTATGGATTACCATTTAAAACGGCTAGTCAAGTTAGAAACAAATAAATTTAGATGAATGAAAGATATTAGATATTAGATACTAGGACAGAAGAGGGTTTACTCCGTGTTTTGTCATGTATTTAATATCTTTTTTTTTATTTCTAAAATAATAAGGAAACACAATTATGCTTTGGGGCGGAAGATTTAAAGATAAACTAAATGATAATGCAATGGAATTTTCTTCATCGCTTTCATTTGATATAAATTTAATTGGTGAAGATATTAAAGTAAGCATTGCACATGCAGAAATGCTGGCTTTCGTAAATATTATTTCCGAAGATGAATCCATAAAAATTGTAAACGGACTAAATTCTATCCTAAAACTATATAATAATAATGAATGGAAACCGGAAGAATTCGAGTTTGAGGATGTTCACTCCGCAGTTGAGGCAAAGCTTTTTGAACTAATTGGCGAAATTGCCGGTAAACTTCATACAGGAAGAAGCAGAAATGACCAAATAGCAACAGGATTTAGACTTTGGACTAAAAAAGCAATTTCTAATTTGATAGAGGAAATATCTAATTTTCAAAAAGCACTAATTAACTTGAGTGAATTGCATACAGAAACCATAATGCCGGGATATACTCACATGCAACGCGCCCAACCAATTTCATTTGCATTTCACCTGCTTGCTTATATTGAAATGCTCGAAAGGGATAAAAATCGCCTAAAATTTGTTTTTGAGGAAACCAACATTTCACCACTTGGTTGTGGAGCTCTTGCTGGCTCAACTCTTCCACTTGATAGAAATTTAACTTCCGAAAAATTGAATTTTAGCAAACCCGCTTCAAACGCTTTGGATGCAATTTCGGATAGGGATTTTGTCCTCGATTTCTTAAACTCATGTAATATTGGAATGATGCATATAAGCCGCCTTTCAGAAGAGTTAATTATCTGGTCAACTTCCGAGTTTAATTTTATTAAACTGGGTGATTCTTTTACAACCGGCTCTTCACTAATGCCACAGAAGAAAAATCCCGATATGGCAGAACTAAGTAGAGGTAAAACAGGCAGAGTTTATGGAAATTATACAGCCGTTTCCACTATGATGAAAGGTTTGCCTTTAAGCTATAATCGTGATATGCAAGAAGATAAAGAGCCGGTTTTTGATTCATTTAACAACTATTATCAAGCACTTTCTATGATGATTGGAATGATTAGCACGATTACTGTTAACAAAAACAGATTTGTAAATGAATTAGAAGGCGATTTTATTTTTTCAACCGAGCTTGCCGAATGGCTTGTTGTTAAAGGAATTCCGTTTAGAGAATCACATCACATTGTTGGCGAAGTTGTTAAACTTGCCGAAGAAAATCATTCCAAATTGCACCAACTTTCATTAGAGCAGTTACAAAAAATCAATCCAATTTTTGATGAAACTGCTATTGAAGTATTTAAAGTTGAAGGCGCCCTCTATCGCAAAAAAACTTTTGGTTCACCAAATCCAAATTTTGTAAAAGATGAAATAAATAGGTGGAAACTATTATTAAGCGTTGAGGATTAAATTTTCAAACTTCAACTTTCCTTATCAATCATTGATGAAATTGCTGATTAATGAAGGTTTGGAAAGTAGGAAAAAGCTGAAGATGTCAGTGTGAGTGTAGGCTGACTGTGAAGATGTACTGCCTTAGCAAAGTTCATTTCTTCAAATAAATTATGTTCATCAATTCGGAATTCAAAGTCGAAAACTCAAATCTTTTCATTTCGAAAATGACCATGCTTACTTTTGATTAACAAAGTCTCGGACAAAAATGCGTGGCTATGCAATAGATTTTTTGCATTCAGAAGATTGAGTTGCGCAAATTCGTATGCCGCAACCAAATTCTCAATATCTACTATTTCCTTATTATTGTTGCCTTTTGCTTTCAACAAAGCATGATTCTTAAATGAATTCAAATCAATGCTATTGCCCTCGATATTCGCCGAATAGTTCGCAATTTTATCGCCAACACTTAATTTGTAATCCTTCAAATATGTTTGCTCAGTGATTTTCATGAATCTCGGACTCATGATAATTTAGGAAATTTCACATTTCATTCTGACGATTATAGCAGGATTGAATTTGTTAGTAAACTTTTGAAGAAAAAAAATTGTATATGTAATTTTTTTACAATACTTTTGCATAGTGAACGTTCACTAACATAAAAGTAACTTTAGATTGGATATCATCGAAAAATGACAATGACTATAACAGACAGACAAATGGAAATCATAGAAGCTGCCGGCAGAATACTTACCTCATCAGGTACCGGCGGATTGACCATAAAAAACTTAGCCAAAGAAATGCAATTCTCTGTAAGTGCTATTTACAGGCACTTTACCGTGCAGGCGGAGATTATTGTAGCTTTGCTTGAATACACTGCACAGATTTTTGATGAACGATGCACTATTGCAACTTCGTTAGGTAATACGCCTGAGGAAAAGTTTACATTACTATTTCAAAATCCTTCCTATCGAAGATAGGATAGAGTTGACACGTATTTTGCAACAAAAAAAAGAAAATGAATAAAAATGAGAATGAATAAGAATCATAGAAGTATCATCACTATATCACGGTTTATAGTGCTCTCCCTATTTGCTGTAGTTACTTTAAATGCTCAAATCAAGATAAACAAAAATCTTCCGGATTTAGTTTTGCAAAAAGACAAAGGAGGTAATATTAATGGTAACGAATGGAAAAGCTCTGATCTTAAAAACAAACTAAATATTATTTTTTATGTAGCGCCGAACCAGCAAAAGGATGTTGAATCGTTGCTTAACAAAATAGATAGTAAAGCTTATTCTCGCAAATCCGTACAAGTAACACTGGTAATTAATACCAAGGCTACTTGGATTCCCAACGGCATTATCGAGGGAAAAGTAAAGGGAAGAGCAAAAGAAGATGCAACTAAATCATACGTACTTGATAATGATGAAGTTTTATTAAAGGGATGGAATTTGTCCAAAGATAATCCAAACATAATTGTGGTAGATGCGACGGGTAAAGTTATCTCTTTCTCCAATGAAAAACTAACCGACGATATTACAAAAAAATTACTTAGCATTATTGAAAAAGAGATTAAAAAAGAGGAGTTCTAAAATGAAACTCAGATATTCAGCAAAGATTACGGCAAGAAGAAAAGAGCATTATGTCTTTTCTTTCTACGGCTGATGTGAGAAACATGTCATTTATGAATTGGAGTTATGATAATGAGGGTAAAGACCACGACCAGTGGATTTATCTTCCAGCTCATAAAAAAGTGAAGCGAGTTTCAAGTGACAGTAAAAGCGATTACTTCATTCCGAAATGCACAATATTCAAAAAGCTCACAGAACTATAATGAATTTGATTGAAGGATAACTAAAAATGAAAAAAGATATTTATAAGCTGACCGTTAATTTTCTTGTGATAATAAGTCTGTTCTGCATTTCTCAAGACATATTAGCACAAGATAATAATCAAAATTTACTTTCAGCTTTGGTGGTTTATTCGGAAAGTTCTAATAGTGAACAAACAATAGAAACTTCACAAGCCGAGAAAAATTATCTGCTCCCTGCTGTTGAAATTATCGGGCTAAATCTTTCTCTCGGTGCCGTTAACACATATATCTTCGACCAAGATTTTGCTAAAATCAGTTGGAGAACAATTAAAGATAATTTTAAGACCGGGTTTGTTTCGGATGAAGATCATTTTTTAATGAATCAATTTCTTCATCCATTTCATGGTGCAAATTATTTTAATGCCGCACGTTCTAACGGATTGAGCTTTTGGGAGTCCGCCCCATATACATTCGGCGGAAGTTTAATGTGGGAGCTTTTTATGGAAAACGAGCCTCCTTCTTATAACGATCTAATTACAACTTCTTTCAGCGGAATAACTTTAGGCGAAATATCATATCGTGTTTCAAACTTAATTATAGATGAAAGTTCAACCGGATTTGAAAGATTCTTACGTGAGTTTACGTCAACCGTAATTAATCCTATGCTGGGTTTTAATCGTCTAATACGAGGTGATATGTGGAAATCGGGTTCACCGAATATAAGACCCGATTTCAAACTGATTGCTTCTACCGGGGTTCATACCGTGTTTTTCAGTAAAAACATTAATGAAAGCAAAACATACTTATCTCTTAGAGCAAATCTTAATTATAGCGATCGGTTTGATGTTGATAAACACACAAAACCGTTCGACTATATTTCACTTCACACTGAAGTTAATATTGCCGAAGGAAATGAAATAGTCGGAATATTTGCAAGCGGGGTTATCACAGACAGTAAACTTAAACTTTTTGACAACACCGATAATATAATCGGTCTATACAAAGAAATCGATTTATTTATAAATAATGTATATAAATTAACCGCCACGAGTGCTACAGGGCAATTAATCAACCGCGTTCTACTTTCAAATTCACTAACGATGGAGAATAATATAAGTCTATCGGCAATATTACTGGGCGGCACAAATTCTCAATATACAGTTGAAGAAGGGAAAGAGTATAATCTTGGTCCCGGCGCAAGCGGAAGTATCGGAATAAAATTTAGCTTCTATGATTTGGGCGAAGTCTATTCCAACTATAAAAGATATTGGATTTATACAATAGCCGGTGCAGAAGGAAATGAGTTCGTCGGTTTGCTTAATACCGGAATCAATCTACACTTGTCCCGAAAAACTGCACTCGGTTTAGAATTCCTTTTATATGAACGTTACGGCGATTATAAATATTACGAAAACTACAGCAGCTCAAACACAGCGTTGAGATTGTATATTCATCATTCTATTTAACCATCGTCCATTCAAAGTAAGATGCCTAGTTGCATCAATAATCCGGCTTAAATGTACGAAACAGACTTAGCCGTTTCGATTCAACGTGCCGAAATCTTTGACTTATCCGCCAAATTGACCCAAAATCAAATCACATCTTCAATTTCATAAAAAGAGATTCGGGGATGGATTTTACAATGCACATGATTAACCTCCAATATCCCGGAACATATATCGAACCAGATTTACCGGATTTCATAGCTTCGAAAATTCTTTTGCCGACAGCTGCGGATGATGCGAAAAGAAAGTTTTTCGGCAAATGTGAAGTCATTGGCGAATCCACAAATCCGGGCTTGATAGTCAGTACAGATACGCCCTTATGGAACATTCGATTGCGTAAACCTTGGAAATAAGTGCTGACAAAGCCTTTAGCAGCACCGTAAATGTAGTTGCTTTGTCTGCCACGGTCTCCTGCCACGCTACTTATCACTGCAATCATTCCTTTACCTAAAGGCTCGAAATAATTTGCGGCAATTGTTGCCAAATTAATCACAGAAACTCCGTTAGCGACGATTTCACGATTGATTGCATCCAAATTGCCCGCGATTTTCTCTTGCTCGGGCAATGTGCCGTGTGCTATCAAAACGGCATCAATCGAGCCGGCACTTGCAAGTGCTTCATTGAAGGATTTTTGATATGTTGCCTCGTCAAGTGCATCGAAATAAAATGTAGCGACATTTGCCGAATAACGTGTTTTCAAGTCGTTTGATAAATCATTTAATTTATTCTCGTTTTTTGCGACGAGCAATAATTTCCATTTATCTTGCGCGAAATTAACGGCTGCAGCTTGAGCTATTGCAGATGTTGCACCATAAATTAATACTGTTTTCATATTTATTCCTTTGTTACTCTTTTCCAAAAAGTTGACGAAAATTTAGGGTCTATATAATTAGCGAAATCCGTCCATTGCGGATAAAATACTTTAAAATTTTCGGGCGACATTCGAGCGTCTTTGCAAGGATAGACTACTCCCCCGACTGATTTGACAATATTATCGGATTCGTCTAATATCTTGAGCAATGCATCGCCTATCATTTTGAAATCAATTGCAAGCGTAACACCTTCACGTGGGAATGACATCATGCCGGGCGATTTAATATTGCCGAATGTTTTTAATACAGTCAAAAAAGATGACAATTTTGAGCGTGTAATTAAATTAAATATTTCTTTTAATACATTTATATAATTATCGAATGGAATTACAAATTGATATTGTACAAAACCTTTTTTTCCGTAGGCTTTGTTCCAACCGTCAACTGCATCGAGAGGATAGAAAAATGGCTCGAAAGATACATCCGCTTTTTTAATTCTCGATAATTGTTTGTTGTAATATAATGTATTAAATGCTTTTACGGTTAATGGATTAATTAATTCAATATTTAACGGGAATGGTAACATTTTACCATTTGTGGATTTATACGGTTTTTGTCTGCTTTTGGGAGCGAAATTACCACGATTATATAATCCTCTACCGGGTTTAGTTGTATCTACCCAAGCAACGGTATAATTGTAATTTTCTGAATTTTGCGTAATATCGAAAAACTCCTCAAATGTCCTGAATTTAATACTTTCGGATTCGATTATTGGTCCCGGGCATTCGACAGTTTGGAAGCTTACTTTTGTAATAATTCCCGTAAGTCCGAGCCCGCCAATTGTAGCAGCAAATAATTCAGAATTAATTGAATTGGAGCATTGAAGCAATGTTCCGTCCGAACGGAGCAATTCAAGCTCGGTGACGTGACACCCGAATGTTCCTGCTTTGTGATGATTTTTGCCATGTACGTCATTTGCGATTGCACCACCGAGCGTTACATATTTTGTTCCGGGAGTGACAGGCAAAAAACGCCCTCGAGGAAGCAAAAAGTCAATACAATCAGCCAAAGTCACTCCGGAATAACACGTCAAAATCCCGGATATTTCATCATAATTAATGAATTTATTCATGCCCGAAATATCGAGCAATGTTCCGCCATCAATTAGGCAACTATCGCCGTAGCTTTTGCCCAAACCGTAGGGCAAAATATCTCCCTCAATTTCGCCAATATTTAGTAAGTCGTTATAGCAATAATACTTGTTTAGTTTTTGATTGCTTAATTTGGGGTAATTTCCAAATGATAATGTTGTTTCCATTATAACATTCCAATTACGGATAAAATAAATATAATAATAACTACGAAATGACTTGCTCGGTCGCGAAATGCGAATACGACAGGGTCATGATGAATTTGCCCGCGATTGGCTATCAGCCAAGTTCGCGTAATCCAATATAATATTACAGGAGCGATAAGATACATTACAAAATGATTTTTGTAAAGCACGACAACCGCAGGGGAATTAATATAAAGCACATAAACCACTACTGAGATTAATCCGGAAGCTACACCGATTATCATCATCAATAATGTATCGTCGGTATTGTAGCCACGAACGGATTTGCTTGAATTGTTCAATTCTATAGATTTCAACTCTATAAATCGCTTCAAACTCGCAAGCGATAAGAAGAAGAACATCGAAAATGACAAGAGCCAATGCGAAATTAAAGTGTCGGTCGCAACGCCGCCAAGCAATAATCTCAATGTATATAATCCTGCCAGAATTATAATATCCGCCATGTTTAATCGCTTGAACCACAAGGAATATAATACGGTTACGGCAAAATAAATCAATATTACACCCAATGTATCAAAACCTTTGGCGAAATATGCTAATACTACAGCCATTGTAAATAGTATTGGTACAAGTTTAGCCGCTGAAAGGATTTTAAGTCTGCCTGATGCAAGAGGACGGTTTTTCTTGTCAACGTGCTTGCGGTCTGCTTCGATATCGAATAAATCATTAATTACATAAATGGCAGATGCCATAAAACTCAATGCGAAAAATGTCAGCGTGCTGCTGATTATCATACTTTGGTCTATCACATGTGCGAGTAGCATCGGCAAAAACACAAGTGTGTTCTTCACCCATTGATAAACGCGTAATTGTTCGGTTAATAATTTTAGTTTTGATTGGCTTTTGTCGTCAATTATTTGGGTTTCCGTACCTTGAAATTCATTTTTCATTTCGTCGGAACAATTGACCAATACTTTGCCGTGAGAATTTTGCCAAACAAATCGGTCTTTGTAACTGTCACCCGCATAATCAAATTGTCCTTTGCCAAATTGTTTGACTAAAAAATCGGATTTGGTTTTTGCCACGAGGTTAATTCCGTCTTTCGAAGCATAGGTTCCCTTGAAAAAGGGGAATTTCTGACCGACTTTTTCAGCGATAGTATGATACGATGCCGTCACTAAATACACATCTCTTCCGGCGGCATGAGCCGCTTCGGAAATGCGTATGACTTCCTCATTGTAGGGCAAAATTTCAACATTTGGCTCGACGTGTTTTGCCAATTGTTCTTTTAGCTCATAGCGCCCTTTCATCAACCAAATGGGAATCATGAAAATATAAAATATATTCTTCTTCAACAACAAGAAAATTGACTCGAACATTATATCGGTTCTAATCAAAGTGCCGTCCAAATCCACACAAAGAGGGTATTTATTCAAATCTTGCATTATGTTCTTAAATTTGCTATACTTTTTTCAAATTTCTGAAGTGTCACACCAACAATCTGGTCCATATTGTAATATTTATAATCTGCCAATCTGCCAACAAAAATCACATTTTTGAGTTTGTCGGCTTCGGCGGCGTATTTTTTGAAAATTTCGTCATTTTCTGCTCGAGGAATTGGATAATACGGGTCATTTTCGCCGATAACATAAGGCTGAGGATATTCGTAAGCCACAGTTGTACGGTGATGCTTTTGCATTGTCAGATGCTTGAACTCGGTGATTCGTGTATAATCATGATTATTGGGATAATTGATTTGCGCCCCGGATTGGAATTGCTCCAAATCGAAATTTACGAGAGAAAAATTCAAACTTCTGTATGGCAATTCACCATGGGAATAATCAAAAAAGTAATCAATTGGACCCGAATATATGATTTTGTCAAATTTAATATCGTCAATTATCTCTTTATAATCGGTTTTTAAAAGGATTCTGATATTTTTGTTGGCAATGATTTTTTTGAACATTTCCGTGTAACCATGCTTTGGGATACCTTGGTAAGTATCTTGGAAATACCTGTCGTCGCGAGATATGAAAACAGGCACTCGCGAAGTAACGGAATAGTCCAATTCTTCAGGTTTCAAGCCCCATTGTTTGATTGTATAGCCAAGGAAAACATTCTTGTAAATATATTCGGCAAGAAATTTAATATCCGCGTCGTCAGTTTCACGCATTTTCAATATCGGAATTTTCAGCCCGAAACCATAATTTTCAATTAGCTTGATTTCCAATTTTCGGGCAAAATCGGGTGGAAATACTGTATATAATGAGTTCAGATTGAAAGGAACAGGAACTAATTTGCCTTCTACGACTGCTTTGACGTGGTGAACATAGGGATTCCATTCGGTAAATTGCGACAAGTAGTCCCATACTTTTTTGGATGATGTATGAAAAATATGCGGTCCGTATTTATGTACGAGCAAACCCGCTTCATCGAAATAATCATAAGCATTTCCGGCTATGTGGTCGCGTTTGTCAACAATCAGCACCTTCTTGCCCAATTCATTAGTAATGCGTTCTGCCATAACGCATCCGGCATAACCCGCACCAACTATCAGATAATCATATTTCATTTCTTCAAATATCCCCTTATTTCGTTGAAATCAACCAATTTGGTATATAAATAAATCAAAATACATGCCGTAACAGTAACTATGACGGATAAATACATGTTTAGTCCAAGTGCCAGCATAACAAATCCGGGTGAGACTCCAATAAGCGTTGCTACGAATGCTTTAGCCAGATTGGGAAGATATAAATTTCCGTGAACTTTTCTAAATAAAATTAGCATCATTGTCAAAACTGACAGTTCGCTGAATATGGTAGCAATTGCCGCACCATACAAGCCGTATATAGGTATTAGAATCATATTAACGATTACATTCAAAGTCAAACCGATTAAAGTAGCTTTTATTACCTTATCCTCGTATTTCCAAGATATCAGTGGTTGGAAATAGTTTACGACAATGTATTGAAGAAAAATCGTCACCGAGAGTATTTTCAATGCTCCCGATGATTCTGCATATTGAGTTCCCAATAGCACAACGATTAAGTCGGAATAAAGAAATAAATTCAGAGCTATAAATGAGCCCAGGAGAAAATTGATTCGTGAAAAAATACTGATTACTTTATCTCTTTCTTCAAAGTTTGTAGCTCGGGAAAATTTGGGGAAAAAGGCACCTTGAAGGATTAACGTAGGCAAAATCAAAAAAGCGAGCAATTGGTGTGCTGCGGCAAAAATCCCTGTTTCGCGCTCATCTTTGATTATTCCAAGCATCGTGATGTCTATGTTATTGTACATCGTTGCAATCAAAAAAATCAATCCAATGCTGAAAGATTGGCGAAACAAACTCAGGATGAAGCTTTTATCAAACGAAAAACTCAGTTTGCCGAATGTGCTTTTGTAGTGGATAAACATCCAAATCGAATTGACCATGAACGAGATAGTGATAATAATGATTGCTATTTCGACATCGCTTTCGCTTTTGACGAAGACCATAATGCCAACCAGATTCAGAATGCCGAGAACAAGCGACCTGATTGCTAATATGTGCATTTTCTCGACAGCCATATAGACCCATGTGAGCAAAGTTGCCTGTCCGAATAGCAGAAAACCGTAAATATAAATCATCCTCTTGGTGACGTCGGCAATCGGTGAGAAGGAATCAATTATGTGTGTTGTGATGATAATGCCGATATAGCCCAAAATTGCAAGTGCAATTCGGAGCATCAAAATCGAACCGACATATTTTGGCAGCAATGCTTGGTTGCGAGCTACATCTCGTATGCCTGCTTGGTCAAATCCGAGCATTACAATTATAAAAAAGTATTGAACAATAGATTTGGCAAAGCTCAAAGCACCATTGCTTTCGGGTCCGATTGTACTGATGAGGTACAATGTATAAATCACAGCCAATCCCTTAGCGGAGAGTTCTGCTGTTCCCATCGAAAGTATATTTTTTACAATTTGATTTGAATTGCTCATTGGCAAACAAATGTTAACTAAAAGGTTCCGCCCACCATTCCGGATTTAGTTCCGGAAAGATGGAATTGCGTTCTTCTGTTTCGCTCAAATATAGCTCATCGTTCAATTCAATTTCAGATTTTCCGGCATAAGTTTCAAATAAATCGCATAATTTGTTAAAATCGGAATGATGATATACAAATCTTTGCTCGGCATAATCTTGAGCCGAACGTGTATAAATCAAAAATTGCCAATCCGAAGATTGGAGCAGCATAAGCTCTCTCAACGCCTGAGTCAATATCCTTCTTTGCAAAGCTCCCAAATCGGGAATCGAATTGCTTTCGTATATTTTGCTTAATCTCAATTCATTATTATAAATTGCTTCCCATGTCCAATTATTGTCGTCGTTTGACCAAACTTCGTGGCTGTTGCCTTCACCCCACGAACCTTCCGGTAATTTGATTACTTCAGTTGGGTTGATTTTGTTGTATTGTTCCCAAGCTGTTGCAGCTTTGGTATGAGGAGAATTATGCATACCTTTGAGCAAAGATTTGATGAAAAGCGGTCCTTCGAACCACCAATGACCAAAAAGCTCAGTATCGAACGGAGTGCACAAAGTCCCAAACATTCCGGTGATGTTGTGGTAATAATTCAGTGCGTTTTCGATATGATGAATGAAATGATTAGTTTGCAAATCAATTTTATCGAAAGTCCAATCGGTATGATAGAGTGTTTTATACATCATATCGGCTTTGGTATCTGTCACTCTCCAATATCTCAAACCCGAATCAACGTGCTTTTTGTGGAAATCTAAATAATCCGGTTGCCCGGGATAGCCAACTTCGCCACTCCATACTTGCATCGAAATATCTTGATGACGCACAAATGCCGCCGCAGTGCCATATTTAGTCTCAACTCCCGAACTAACTTCGTACAATCTAAGCGATGATTTGTCGAAATTCCAAGCAGTATGCTGGAATGATGGTGAATTGACAGGCACAAAAACGTCGTTTTCCTTGTCTGTAAATTTGCCCAAGGGAACAGATTTTAGCAATAAATTCTCATCTGTGACAAAATATTTTATGCCGTGCAAAGCAATGATTTGTTCAACACCTGCACGTAATTTCTTTTCATTAAATGGAGCCACAGGAAGATAAGATTGCCATTCATAAGCCGGGCGATATGCACACTCGGGCAACCATGTGCCGCGAGGCTCTCTGCCAAAGTGCTTTTTGTAATTCTCTACGGCAGCTTTGACTTGCAAATTCACACTTCGGTCAAATCCGAGCATTGGGAAATAACCGTGAGTTGCACCGCATGTCATTACTTCGATATGACCATCATCTTGCAGCTTCTTCAAACCTTTGATAATAGACATATCATATTTATCAGTGAAATCAGCCCTCCGCTCTCTGAACCAATCTTCCCAGAACTGTGTCAACCAAATATGGTGCGGGTCGTATCCACGCGAGGAAAATTCGATTTTGTCCCTTTGAGCAGCGGCAATTTTTTCGTCGCAATAATCAAGGAAAATTTTCTTGAAATCAGGATGCTCGAGTTGTTCGCAAAGAACAGGGGAAATATCGAGTGTAACATTGGGTGAAATACCTTCGGCTACTAAATCGTTAAAAACATTTAGCAGTGGAATATAACATTCTGCCACAGCTTCGTTTAACCAATCCACTCCGTGCGGAGATTTGCCATGATGCAAAACCCAGGGCAGATGAGTATGCAGGATTAGAACATAATTTCCTTTGTACATTTTATTTCCGATTTTAGTTAATAAGCCAAATTATATATGCAATTTATGCAAAAAAAATGTCATCCCAAACGTTTCATTTCGATTTTTGACCGAAGCATTTGGAATGACGTGAATATTGTTTTTCTTGAACACTATCATTGCCTTCGGGTTAATTCACCTTCGGGCTACCTCCGAAAAAACCCGGAAAATTGTTCAAATTGTTGGGATTGTCTATGTTAATCTCGCCATGAGTGTTCTCGTATCGTGCTATATTGTCATGCAAAGCTCTCATGAGCAATTTTGCATGTTGTGGCGTCATAATGATTCGGGCGTGTACTTTTGCTTTGGGTACACCCGGTAAGACTCTCGTAAAGTCCACAACAAACTCGGCAGGCGAATGTGAAATAATTGCCAAATTTGAATAAATACCTTCGGCTTCTTTTTCGCCCAACTCGATATTTATTTGTTGTTGTTTAGGTGCATTTTTATCATTCATATCAAATCCCGTATATAGATTATAAATTGTCGTATTTTGCTCTTACTTCTTGCAATTTTTGTGATTCTTTCAAATCACCATAAATTTTCATTAGTATGAGATAGTATTGGTCTCTTTTGTTTTTTGGCACTGTGCTTTCAATAGCTTCGAGTTTGTTCAGAATTTGCTTCAATTCATTTGCTTGGTCGAGAACAGTATAAATATTTGCCAATTCGCCCATCACTTGGAAATCATTCGCAAATTCGGATGTATTCATCGCTCTTGAAAAGTATTCGGCAGATTTTCTCAAATGAGGGAAATACTCTTCGTAATCGGGCATATATTTAGGGTCAGCTTCGATTTTATCTTGTTGTTTTCGCTGAACATCACCCGCTAAATTTTTATAAGCCGAAGCTATATTGCGAAGTACAAATTCGTAATTTGGGTCAATTTCCAAAGCTTTTTCATACTTTTGAATAGACTCTTGATAGCGGCTCATATTTTGGAGCAAGTCGCCATATTGTGCCCAAGCGTATTTGTTCTTAGGGTCAGTTTTAGTAAGTTCATCAACTGACTTGAGTGCATCGTCTGTTTTGCCCAATTCCTGATATAATGCGACCAACGAAGTGTTTGCTTCGGGGTTTGTAGGTTCAATTTGGGCAAATAATTGGATATATTTTAGCGATGCATCAAATTCCTTACGTACGTAATGAAGTTGCGCCAATGCTCTGATTGGGGTTGTATTCATATTGAATCTTTGCGAACGTTCGACTTCAAGTCTTTCCATCGGCGGGTCATATCGCCATCCTTTCAGCATGTAGTTAGCTTTGTCTTGGTCATAAAACATGAACAAATCTTTGTCATTGATTACAAAATGGTCAGTGATTGTCGTATCGCCTTTAGGAGTTGATTTCACTTGGCTGTTTTTGGGTTTGCCCAATTTGTCATTCACAGCTCTGCGAGTCATGTCGTAATAAAATCCGTTCTCTTTAGCAAATGATATGTCTTTCATGGATTTTTCGACAAATAATTCATATTGTTGCAAAGCTTTCAAAGTGTCGCCAATCACTTCGTATGCAGAACCTTTGAAATTGTAGAAATCTGTAATTTCGGGTCTGATTGAAATCCCAAGGTCAAAATTTGCCATTGCTTTGTCAATGTGGGCTTTCTCTTTGGTTTCTAAGTATTTTGAATAACTTTCGACGCCTTGATTATACGCTTCGACCCAAATTTGGTTAATCCGAATTCTCATAGTGTTCCGTTGGGTTTCGTCTATATTGCTTTTCAAAGCTTTATTAGCGGATTCCGAAGCTAAAGCGAATTCATTCTTTGTCATATAGATTTCTGTCAGATATACATATGCTTCGCCGTTATTGGGGTTAGCTGCCAATTCCATTTTCAGATATTCTATAGATTTGTCATAGTCTCTGTTGTTATAAGCGACCTTTGCAGTAGTCATATTTCTCGAAGCGCATTGAAAACCCTGGAAAGCGATTGTGCCTACTATGAGCATCAAAATTGAAAGGGCTATTTTTTTCACGAAATTTCTCCGATATTGTTTTTAAACTTGTTGATAATTTGTTGGTTTATCATTTATTTATTATGTAATTATTTAGACTGTAAAAATAACAAATTTTTTACAAATCATAAAGTATAATAATGATTATTATAAAGTTGAACAAACCATTCAATCATCAATCAACATATAAACAGAGACTTTTAAGGTCAAAAGTCTCTGTCAAATTCAAAATATCAAACTTTATCTTAAAAAGATAACATTTTCCATCCGAGAGTAACTTGAATCAGTGAGTTCTTGGCGTTAAAATCGCCGCTATACACACTGCTCATACCTAACTCATAACGGACATCTAAAGTGAACATCAATATATCAAGCCCAAGACCAAACTGCATAGACCACATTGCATCGCTGAATTCAGATTCCTCGACCACACCTTCTATTTCAAGCACCCCTTTTTCGGTAATGATTGATGCCACAGGTCCGGCTTGAACATTGAGTTTAGCTAATTTGAAGTCGAAAAGATGAATTCCGAACAGTGCAGCAAAATCTATTGTTTGGTGTGTACTACCGTATTCTGCTGAATTATAGGTCAATACACCACCCTTTTGTGTCATCATTATTTCAGGTTGTATAAACCAATCTTCTCCAATTCGTGCAAAGACACCGTATTGAAAAGAACTGTTAAACGAACTCGAAATATCATTCTCGTCAAACGATAGTTTAGAAGCTGTGTATCCAATTTTCGGACCAACGCTAAGTTGTGCGAAAGCCGAGGATACTACAAATAGACTGAACAAAATGCTAAATGCTATCCTTTTCATCATTCACTCCAAATGATTAATTCACATTCATTAACTACAAAATTATTCGACGTGAAAAATTGAAAATGATTACAATAACTAAAAAAAAAGAGATTACTCTTTAGTGAGCAATCTCTTTTTTCTTCAAATATTCTTAGCGATTATTCTCGTGTATTACCTGTGCCGCCATCATTTTTGCGGTCGTCTTTGCGATCATCTTTGCGGTCATCTTTGCGGTCGTCAAGCTTGCCACCACCGTTAGCAATTCTTTCGAGCCATTTCTCAAAAAGTGCTAATTGTTCTTCGTCTAAGATTTCTTTGATACCTTTGATGAAAGTCTCCCAACAAGCCTTAAGAGCAGCCCTAACTTCTTCGTTGACCGGATTGTTAATTAATGCTTCACGAATTCTCATGTTAAGTTGATAAATCATCTTTGCAGCTTCTTCTCTGGTGATTTCCCCTGCTTTTAATTGACTGATAATTGCTTGGCGTGCTTCATGTCCTTTCATCATGATTTCGCGTCTTGATTGTTGGAGCAATTTGAGCCATTCAGCTTCACAACGTCTGTGATTCATAATCAACTCTTTAACCTTTTCGATTTGGTCGTCAGTAAGGTTAAGCTGACGTAAAATCATACCGATTGCCATCATTTTGTTAACATGTGGTGGTCTTTTGTTAGGTGTTAATCTGTCATAATTGGCAAAATCACCTTCAATAACCGGAGTGAGTGCGAAATCGGATTCGAGCGTTGCTTCTTGTAATTCAAACCCTGTAGGGTTGATATCAGCGATAGCAAATGATTGGTAGTCGTAATTGGTTTTGTTCTCTGTAGCATTTGGTGATTCGCTGCATGAACTTATAATTAGTGCCAAAGCGACTGTGGTTGCGATAAGCAAATTTCTCAACATAATTAATCTCCTAAAAAAAAAATAAAATTGTTTGTTCTATCTATTAGATTCAAAATCTTTCAATTGGTTTAATGCTTATTTTTTTTTAATATCGCATTTTTATCGTTCAATTTACATTACAAATTGATATACACACGAAGTCAAAATTGGTTGCAAAAAAAAACATAAAAAGTGAAAATTATTTTTCCTCTTCTTCATAAACTCTGCTGACATCGCTCACACCCTTGACTGTAAGCAATCGTACCATGATATTATTCAGCTCTTCGACGTTTTCGACCATGACTGAAAGTGCGCCATCGAACATCGAATCTGCCGTATCGAGATTGATTCGCTTGATATTCGATTTGCCTATGGCTTCCGTTATATCGAGTAGCATCAATTCGCGGTCTTCGCCACGAATGATAAGTTTTGTATCATAATTGCCATCAGCCTTCTTCTTAAGCAAAGTTTTTGGCGGATTGAGTTTGAAATATTTGTGAAGCATTGCTACTGCTCTATGCGAGACTACACTTTTTTGCCATTCAAATTTCGGAACTGCATTGTCCGATTTGATAATTTCGACTTGGTCGCCGGAATTCAGTTTGTAGTTCAAATCATGAAATGAACCATTTACTTTGCCTGTTACGCAATGCAAACCATATTCATCCGATAGTACAAACGCATAATCAACCAAAGTTGAACCCTTAGGCAGAGAAATTTGTCGCCCTTCTTTCGAATATACTGTGAGCTCTGAATCGAAAAGATTTACTTTCAGCGAATCCCAAATAATCTGCGATGCATTATCGCCGAATTCTTCAATCATATCCTTCATCCATTCGCCCCATTCGTCAATATCCGAATCGGTGAATTGAAGTGCTCGCACCCTGCCGGTTTTGAGCGAAAAGTTTGCTGCAAAGCCTTCTTCGGCTATTGTATCCATCTCCTTGGTGCGTATCAGTATTTCGATTCGCTTTCCGTCGGGACCGATAAGCTCTGTGTTGAGTGATTTGTACCAATCGAGCTTGGGCTTTGCGATGTAGTCAACAAAGCTAATAGTATTGAAAGCATTAGCCAATACTCCCAAAGCACGATAACATTCGTGTACATCGTTGGATTGGAGTATAATCACCACAGAATAAAAATTATCTATATCGCTGATTGATTTCCCGTTTTGGGTCATCTTGTGGATTTCGTATTCGTGTTTGTGAACGATAGATAAAATATGCTTGAGGTTTTGTGCGTTCAGCGAATTTTGGATTAAATCCGAGAAAACTCTGATGTAATCAATGAATTCGCGGCGCTTTTCGTTCAATGCAGTCCTGATAGCTTCGTAATTTTCGCGATTTGAGTAGTAAAATGAACGATTTTCCAATTCCATTTTTACTTTGAGCAAACCCAATCTATGAGCTATCGGAATATAAAAGTTTAATGTTTCTTGGGCGATTTCTACTTGTTTTTTGGGCGAAAGATAGTGCAAAGTACGCATATTGTGCAATCTATCGGCAAGTTTAATCATTATTACACGAGCATCTCTAACGAGTGCCATAAACAATTTTCGATAAGTTTCAGCCTTGCTCACTCGCGGTTTAATAGGACCAGCCATATTATCTTCACTGAAGTTATGAGGTAAGTTGTCTTCAGTGTATATTTCGGGTTTGATAATTTCTGAATGTGATATTTTGGTTACGCCGTCCACCATCTCTGAGATATCTTCGTCGAATTCGCTTGTAATCATCTCCGTGCTTACGATTTCGACATCTTCGATAGTATCATGAAGCAAACATGCCGCCAATGAATTGGAATCATGCAACTGCAACTCATTCATCAACAACAAAGTGACGTTGAGCGGATGAGTATAATAGGGATAGCCCGATTTGCGATATTTACCCTTGTGCATTTCTACACAAAAATAAAATGCTTTACTGATTAGCTCTTTGTCAAGATTGCCACCGACTTTGTCGATAGCATCCATCAAATAGGCGTGGTCGGCTTCCACGTCCTTTCCGAAGGGGGTATCCTCGTCAAATTCTACATCATACTGTAACAAAAGTTCCATAAATTGCCAATTTGCAAATAATAATACTACAAAATAAAACGAATTATTCGAAAAATCACTATATTTATAATCAATTTAATCAATAAACTCTTAAAATCCAATTTTTCTTATGAATAGAAAAGAATTTTTAAGCATCGCATCGCTTGCAATCGGCTCGCTGATGCTCTCAAAAAGCATTGCAAAAGCCAATGTTTCTCAAAAATCCACTGTTAAGCCTGCAAAATTAGTGCCAGGCGACACGATTGGCATTGTTTCACCCGGAACTTCGGTAAGTTCGCCTGATGATTTGGCAAAAGTTGAAGAAATTTTGAAATATTTGGGATTGAATTTCAAATATGCGAAGAACACTGTCTCCGGCAGCGGTTATAAAACTCGCTCAGTCCGCCAACGTATTGATGATATGCATGAAGTTTTTGCCGATAGCTCTATCAAAGGTGTGATTTGCACCAGAGGTGGCTACGGCTCAGGGCGTCTGGTTGACGGGCTTGACTATGATTTGATTCGCCAAAATCCGAAAATCTTCGTCGGATATAGTGATATCACTGCACTGCATCTTGCTATAAACAAAAATGCCGGACTCAGAACATTCCATGGTCCGGTTCTCATGTCTTCATTTAATAATTACACGGCTACAAATTTCCGAAACATCGTCTTTGGTGATGTTAATTTCCCGCTTGTTTTGAGCAACCCTCATTCCGGTTCATCGCCTCGGAACCCCTTCCCTATTCGTACTATTGTGCCGGGCGAAGCAGAAGGAATAACGCTCGTCGCAAATTTGTCATTATTGACTTCGCTGATGGGAACGAGATTCGAGCCTGATTTTGACGGGAAAATTTTGCTAATTGAAGACGTTGGCGAACCACCATACCGAATTGACCGAATGTTGAATCAATTGAGGCTTGCGGGAGTATTTGCCAAAATAGCGGGTTTGATTTTCGGACGTTGCGATGATTGCGGTTCCGGTTCTACTCAAAATACTTGGGATTTATCATTGGGCGAAGTGTTGGACAGCTATTTCGCCGAACTAAAGATTCCGGTCTTTTATGGATTCATGTTCGGGCATACCGATAATCAGTTGACTATTCCACAGATGTGCAAAGCTAAGATGAATGCAGTCGAAGGGGATTTAACTTTGCTCGAATCGCCTGTTATTTAGCTCTAATCAAGGGATAGTGCATTTTTTTGAGCCAATTTTTGATTTGAATTACAGTTCTGGTATTATGCGTTGATAGACGGAGAAATTCTTGAAAATCAATCGCCGCTTTTTCATTTATACCCTCAAGTTTGAATGCAATCCCACGATTGAGGTATCCGATAGGATTTTCCTTGTTCAACTCAATTGCAAGCGTGAAATCTTCGAGTGCTTTTTTGAATACTTTCATCTTCAAATAAGCGTTGCCCCTGCCGATATAAGCTTGTAAAAACTTGGGATTGAGTGTAATCGCACGGCTAAAATCTTGAATTGCATCGCGATATTTATTCATGTAAACCGAGCAATTCGCTCTACCAAAATATGCTGATGTTAGCCCGGGTTGTAATTCGATAGCCTTGTCGAAATCGAGGATTGCTTCGATAAATTGCTTCAAATAATAAAGTGCATTCGCTCTGTTGAAATACAAATGAGGCGAATTTGGCTTCAAGTGTAAAGCTCTGGAATAGTCCTTCACGGCTTTTTCGTAATCTTTCATCCAGAAATGTGCTATTGCACGATTATTATAAGCATCGGCGTTATTTGGAGCTAATTCAATCACTTTGTCGAATTCGATTACAGCAAGAGTGAAATTTTTGGTCTTGTTGTAAATCAAACCTCTGTAATTATATGCCAAATGCGAATTGGGATTTATTTTCACTGCCAATGCAAAATCATCTAAGGCTGATTTATATCGCTGAATATGCGAATTTGCCAGACCGCGAGCCACGAGTGTCTTTTCTTGGCTTGGCTCAATCGTCAGAGCCGAAGTATAATTTTTGACAGCATTTTCATAATCTTTTTTGTCAAAATAAATGTTGCCTCTGTTTAAATATGCAGGCATATAGCCCGGATTGAGCTCCAGTGCTAAATTTAGGTCTTCGAGTGCCTCGTCAATGTCTTTGAGCTTTAATTTGCACATTCCTCGCTTATAATAAGCAAAGGAAAAATCAGCATTAAGTTCGATGGCTGTCGAAAAATCTTCAATTGCACTTTTATAGTGGTGAAGATTGAACTTTACCGAGCCGCGTTTGAAATAAGCAAATGAAAAACTTGGGTTGAGCATTACTGCATTATTGAAATCTTCGAGAGCATCATTGAACATATCAAGCTGGACTAACACCGAGCCACGCTTGAAGTAGGCAAATGACGCACGGGGATTGCTTGTGATGGCACGAGTATAACATTCCACCGCCTTATCAAAGACTTGATTTTTGGCATAATCATCACCTTTGGTAACCCAATCCTCAATTTCTTGTATGTTTTCTTCGCTCATTTCAAATAATATTTTGCTAAATTATTAACAAATATAACAAATATTAAACCAAACTAACTGAATTTCAATAGTATATCGTAAATTTACAAATTAATAAATATATCTTTTGGAAAAAATTATGCAAGTTGAAAACGAAAGAGAATTATTGCGTAAGGTTCATGCCTATCTCTCGAATCCTTCGCAAGTATTTATGACACAATCAAACAATCGGCTGCAAATTTTATCACCGGGCAAGATGAATTTGTACGATGGTCCCGACCTCAAAAATATTGCAATTTTATTGAACGGCTACGTAATTGTAGGCGATGCGGAATTTCACAGAAGCTCATCGGATTGGCTTCGTCACGCCCACTCCTCGAACATTGAATACGATGACGTTGTGATTCATATCGTATTCAAAGACGACACACCGATTAGAAGAGATTTTGAAACCTTAGTGATTGATGAAACTCAACTTAAGCTGCTCGCTCCGACTGAGAAACGAACGGAAATTGATATTGCCAATGACATCGAGGAGTTGCAAAATTACGCTCTGATTCGCTTGCTCCGAATGACTGCAAAAGCAAAAAAAATGTTCAATAACGGCAATTTGCGAGAAGGTTTTCATTCCAATTTAGCCGACTTTTTGCAAAGATACGCTTCAAAGCGTCGTCGTCCATCGTATGATGAAAAACGATTGAATGAAATTTTGGAAAATTTGACAAATTCGGAAATGATTGATTTTTTGAATTTTCTCGAAATCAAGGAAACTGTTTCAATTCCCGATACGATGCACGGATTTATCAAAAAGCGAATAGCTAACGAAGGTGCACATCTGCGGCGTGAAATTGTGTTGAATTGTTTGCTGCCGTCAGCACTTAGCATTGCTGATGATAATTCGAGAATCAGTCTTTTCTCTTGGTTTTGGTCAACATCGGCGCTGAATACTTATGGTGTTTTGAAAAAAAGATTCCCGAATATTCCTCAAAATTTTCTTTGGCAGCAACAAGGGATGTTGGAATATATCAAGGAAAACGGCAGACAACCTGATTACATTTCCGAAACTTCCAATACATATGGATTCGGGGAGATACTGAGTTTTTATAAATTAGGACGATTGCCCTTAGAATTTTTTGAAGATTAGAATTTTGTAGCATTATTCTGCTATTTTTGCATTGTTTAAAATGATGATAAGCATGAATAAAGAAAAAATAATTGGCATTTTAAAGACTATCGGACCCGGGATATTGTTTGCAGGAGCAGCAATCGGCGGTTCGCACCTTGTGCAATCTACTCGAGCAGGAGCCGATTACGGATTTACATTGCTATGGATTGTTGTGATGGCAAATCTATTCAAATATCCATTTTTTGAATTCAGCTACAGATATACTGCGTCAACAGGAAGGAGTTTGCTCGAAGGTTACAATGACATGGGCAGATGGATATTGGTAGCTTTTACTATTGTTTCCGTAATCACAGGTATAATCAATCTTGCTGCACTTGCCTTAGTTAGTGCGGGACTTGCCGGATATATATTCGGTGGCGGTGTTGACCCATTGATGATGAGTATCGGATTAGTGCTTTTGTGCTTCTTATTGTTAGTAATCGGCAAATATCCGGCACTTGATAAAATTATGAAAATCATGGTTTTCTTGCTTGGAGTTTGCACTTTTATAGCCTTTTTGTTGGCGATTGACAGAGGACAAAATATTCCTCCTGATTTTACACCTATGGATTTATATACCAAGGGCGGAATAATATTCATCATCGCATTGATGGGATGGATGCCGGCACCAATTGAATTATCAGCATGGACTTCGCTTTGGACATTGAGCAGAAGCAAACAAAAAAAGCATATCCCGACATTGAAAGAGTCGCTTATTGATTTCCATATCGGCTACATTGGTACGACATTATTGGCGATATTCTTTTTGACTCTCGGGGCAACTTTGATGTATGGCACCGGTATTCAATTCTCTAACTCGGGTGCGGTTTTTGCCCAACAACTTATTAGTCTCTATACCAAATTATTTGGTTCTTGGAGTGCTGTAATAATTGCACCTGCTGCGTTTATCACTATGTTCAGCTCATTGTTGACAGTTATGGACGGCTATCCACGTGCTATAACCGGAAGTTTGTTCTTGTTGAGCAAACGTGCCAACCAATTGAAGCTGAACGTTTACTTTGCAATTATGATAATAATAAGTGTTTTGGGACTTATCATTGTCAGCTTTTTTGCTAAGAATCTGAAATTGATGATGGATGTAGCAACGATTGTGTCATTTTTGGCAGCACCAATCTTAGCATTTTTCAACTACAAAGTCGTGACCACAAAATATTTCCCGGAGCAAGGCAAACCACCGCTCTGGCTCAAAATACTTGCTATTGCCGGTATGGTCTTTTTGTCAGGCTTCAGTTTAATCTATTTATATACTTTATTCTTCTTAGATTAACTCTGACTGATGACGTTCTATCACGGCACCCAGCTTTTTGAGCTTTTGTTCGATATTATCGTAGCCTCTGTCCAAATGATAGATTCTGAGCACTTCAGTAGTGCCTTTGGCTACAAGAGCCGCCAATATCAACGATGCACTGCCACGCAAATCTGAGCTCATTACGGTAGCACCGGAAAGCTTTTCGCCTCCGGAAATAATCGCCGCATTGTCAACGACGTCAATTTTTGCTCCTAATCGAACTAATTCAGGAATATGTTTGAATCGGTCTTGATAAATATTGTCCGTTACTTTGGAAGTGCCTTCGGCAGTCAACATATACGAAGTCCATTGTGCTTGAATGTCGGTAGGAATGCCCGGATAGACTGCTGTAACCAAATCAACAGGCTTGGGCGGAGCAACGGCTTTGAGGTGAATTTTGTTGGAATTAATATCCATTTCGCAACCGGCTTCCTCCAATTTCGAGATTACCGATGTTAGATGATAAGGATTAACATTCTCGAGCTGAATTTCGCCCATTGTCATTGCCGCGGCAATCAAATAAGTCGCAGCTTCGATACGGTCTGGAATAGTTTCTTCATTTACAGGTTTGAGTTCGTCCACACCTTCGATTATCAATTCCGTTGTACCGATGCCGTCAATTTTTGCCCCCATTTTCGTAAGCATTTTTGCTAATGCGGTAATTTCAGGCTCGATGGCGCAATTTGTAAGTACCGTTGTGCCCTTTGCAAGAGTCGCCGCCATCAAGACATTTCCTGTAGCACCTACACTTGATATATCAAAATGAAACTTGCAGCCTTGTAATCTGCCCTTGCTTTTCGCAATTACATAACCTTGGTCTAATGTGATTTCTGCACCTAATTTTTCGATGCCTTTAATATGCAAATCAACAGGTCGCGGACCCCAAGCACAACCGCCCGGCAATGATACTTTTGCTTCGCCATATCGTGCCACAAGAGGACCAAGCACATAAAACGAGGCTCTCATTTTCTTGACATGCTCGTATGGAGCTACTAATTGGGTGATTTCGCGAGCGTCAATGAAAAGTTCGCTATTATTCAGTTCACAAAATACTCCGAGCGCCCCCATCAGGCGTGTCATTGTCCAAACATCTTTCAAATCAGGTGTGTTTGAAATATTGTAGATGCCCGGTGCTAACAAGGTAGCAGGTATCAGAGCCAAAGCTCCGTTTTTTGCTCCTGCTATTTTTACCGACCCTTTTAATCTATTGCCACCTTCGATTACAAATTTATCCATTTTGCTTCAATTTTGTTTATATATTATTAGCAAAAGTAACGATTACTTACATAATTTGATGTTTTTCATTTTTTAGATTATAAACAAATAGTTATATTTAGATATTAAATTAATGAGGTTTCAAAATGGCTAAGCAAAATATAAAATCTGCTCATGAAGTTACTCAAAAAAGCGAGATTCATTCAGAAACAACGTTTATGAATTTGGCGGAGCAACTTTCTACTGCCGTAATTGTCATCAACAAAGAAATGAAGATAGCCTTTGCGAACAAAGCTGCCAAAAAATATCTGAAGATCAAATTCCCAAAAGGGTTCAAAATTCAGCATGATTATTCGGGCGATTTCGATAAAAACGAAATCATGAGACTATTCAAAATTGACAGCAAGATGCATTTCAGTTGCCAATCAATCAGTTGGGAAAATGAGAACAGCCTTTTGCTAATCATATCAGTTGACTCCAAATCCGATAGTGAGACTTCTCCTGCCGGAAACAATTTGGGCTTTTTGTATCACTATGCTTTCGATATTTCAACAGCTAAGATTACCGATAGTAGCGATGAATTTAACCATTTGACCGAATATAGCACCGGTGATGATTTGGCAGCTCTCATCCACCCCGATGATTACAAGGATTTCCTGAAGAGAGTTAAACCGCTCAAACAATCCGATAATATAGGCATCATTGTCGCTGACCATAGAATCATCAGCAAAAGCAATAAAGTTTATTATGTAAGAAATCGGCTGACATTTGAAGCCGTTGAAGGCAGCTCGTCTATTGTTCATGCTTATATAACCTTGATTTCCGACCTTGTTTTAGAAAACGAACATGCGCGATTGACAAAAGAGTTTTATGAATCACTCCTGAAATTATCTGTGATTGCGTATTTCAAGTATGATTTGATAAAAGACACTGTTTATTACAAAAATACTCGTTCCGACAAGTCAAGTGATTTGGTCAAAAATCGAAAAATTTCGCGTAATACTTTAAAAAATTATATCGCTTCAGATGACTATTTAGCAGCAATCGAAGATTTCGACAAATATTTGAGCAACCCAAAGGGGGTTTTTTCAAGCAAATTGAGGGCGCTTTTCAAAAACGATTGGAAATGGATTGAAACAAAATTGATGATAATCGCAAATGATGAATTGGGCAATCCCTCGATGTTAGCCGGAGTAATGATTGATATTGATGACTATTATGATGAATATGTTAATTTGCAAAATAGATGTTCAGCTTTTGATACTTTGATTGAGAATTTAGACCCGGGCTTCATGCGAATTGATGATACGGGAAAAATCACGCATTGGAACAAAAGCATTGAAAAGCTGTCAGGTTTAGAAGCGGATTTAGCTATTGGAGAGTATATTTGGGATTTGCAATCAGATTATTTTAACAAAAACACTTCCTTTGTGATTGATAAAGACGTGTTTGAATCCGAAATTCGGACAAATTTATTGAATAACAGCTCCGAGCCAATCAAAAAAGAAACAAGGTTTAGGACGATTGACGGTATAGACAAAGTTGCTGCAAGTGTGCAGTATAAATTGTCTGAAGGTGGCAAACCGGCAATCTATTACTTTTTTGATGATATAAGTGAACAATATAAAAATCCTGAGCAAGACTTTTATGAAGTTACAATGTTGAAAGAAATCTTGTGTTTCACGAATCAAATTATCTACAAGAAGAACCTCGTAAGTGGCAGATACGTTTATATCAGTCATTTTATAATGAAAATATTGGGATATACTCCTGAAGAGTTCATGAAATTCAGCGACGCAGAAATATTTGCAATGATACATCCTGATGATATTAATCATTTTCAAAATTTTCATCTATCGCCAAATTTGCGGAATGATTTCAACGAAACGACGTCTCACTTGGAATACCGGATAAAAACAAAATCGGGCAAATATAAAAACATCAGAGATACTCATACATACATTATTGATAAAGGCAGTAACAAGGCAATTCTAATTGGGCGAATTGAAGACATCGGCGAACAAAAGCTTCGTCAAAAAGAGCAAAGCGAAAACGCCGATAAATTCAAGAAATTGCTCGAACACCAAAGCGATTTGTTGATAACTAAGGATGATAACGGAGTTGTAAGTTATCTTAGCCCTTCATTTTGCGAATTGTTCGATGTTGATGAGTTGGAAATAATCGGCACAAAGTACGAATATCAAATTCATCCCGATGATATCGCCGGACTCAAAGAATCACTCGATATACTGAATTCTGCCAAACCTTGTAGTGCCAATACAGAGCATAGAGCTCTGACCAAATACGGCTGGAGGTGGTTCTCATGGGCATGTACAAGCTACATCACCAAAGATGGAGTTGCCGAAACTCTCTATGCAGGACGCGACATCACAAAGCAAAAGCGAATAGAAGAAGCTCTCAGACTATCTGAAAACAAATATCGGAGTATTTTCGAGCTTGCTCAAGATGCGATTATTATATTTGAACCGAACGATGAAATCGTGCTTGACGTTAATCGCAAAGCCACAGAAATGTACGGTATTGAAAAGTCGCAATTCATAGGTATGTCACTCGAGGAAATCTCGACAAATGTAAGTCATGGCAAATCTCAGATTTCGCGAACATTCCGCAGCAACGAAAAGCACCGATTTGTGACTACTCAAAAACGTTCCGACGGTTCAACTTTCAAAGTAGAAATCAATGCCGCAATTATCGAATACGACGGAAAATCAGTTGTTTTGAGCATTAACCGAGAAATCGAGTAGAAATCGGAATTTGCCAATTATGAATTTACTTGTACTTTGCAATTTTATCGTTAAGTGTTGCAGCAGATTTCACGATATAAAGTATCTTATCGCCAATGAAATCAACATCGCTAAGTATATTCAAGTAAAGCATAGATTTTTTGTACTGACCGGATGCTTCCTTAATCCTATAATATTGGATTTTGGACAACTTTTTCAATTCAGCTTCATTCAGAGCATGTTGAATCTCAAGTTCTTTCATAATTTTCTGGTCGAAAGTATCCAAATATTTTAACGAACTGTCAATTAATTGGTTTAAGCCTCTTACTAATCCCCCGATTTCGGTGATTTGCTCGGCTGTAAACTTATGGTGATTATTGTCAATATATTTATGATTTTGCTTGGAAAGCAGCACCACCCTATCTGCCAAATCTTGCAAACTAATTAGGGATGATGAAAAATTATATACTTCAGAAATATCAGATTCTTTATTCTTGTATAATTGTTTCAAAATGTTTTTGATAAGCATTTGGCAATTGTTATCATGCTCACCGGCTTCAACCATACTCTTCTTCAAATTTTTGAGGTTGGAAGCTAGTAATCCGGAATATGACAAATTCATGATAGTTTTCAATTTGCTTATATTGTTGGATATATTGTTGAATGTATTCTTAATCAAAATTGAGGTGGCTTCGTTGGTATAGCTAAACATCGAAAGCAAAGCTTCATCTTTGGTATTTTTATCTTTAACAAATTTGCCTGTTCTGAGGAACGTAAATGCAACTAATCCAACAAATCCGGCAATTGCATAAAGCTCGCCGAAGAAAATAATTGAAGCGATAACACCTGCAATAAAAAACGCCGAAATAGCAGTAAAGAACCATCCACCGATTACAGTCACAACGCCGGAAACTCTATACACGGCAGATTCTCTGCCCCAAGATTTATCCGACAGAGCCGCAGACATCGCAACAATGAAAGTGACATATGTAGTAGAAAGAGGCAGTTTCATCGAGGTAGCTAAAGAAATCAACCCGGCAGAAACCATCAACATCACTGCTGCACGCAACAAGTCAAAAGCCGGTGGAATACCGTTCTCGTCCAAATCAGGTTGGTACTTTGATTTGTCGAATCTGCTCTGAATCCACTTATCTATAAATTTTGGAGTAATGGATTTTAACCCATTGCCTAATGCAATGAAAAATCTAACAATAACGCGTGCAATCAAATTGGATTCAAATTTTTCGATACCATCTTCTTGGCTTCCGAGACCAATCTCGGTTTTAGAGACATTTCTTGCTTTGCGGGACAAAAAGAGTGTTATAACCATTATTAGACCGGCTATAAGCAACAAATAAGTATCTACCTTTACCGGTTCCGACATTATTCCCATAGTAACATTTGCAATTTCGGGATGTTCGAGCGAATACTGATAAGCGTGAAGTCCGGCAATCGGTGCTCCGATAAAATTCACTAAATCATTTGCAGCAAATGCCATTGCAAGAGCAAAAGTACCTATCATTACTATGACTTTTAGCACGTTTATTTTTGTGAACCACATCAAAAGTTGTATTAGCATTGTCCAAGCGACAAACATGTATGCTGATAATAACAATTGATTTTGCTGTATCCATGATGAAACATCAGGTGGTATAAAAGCAGCCCCTTTGGCACCTTTTATCAAAATGAATAGTGACAATGAAGTTAGCGCCAATCCACTCCAAACTGAACCGAATTTACGAAAATTGGGTTTGTAACTGTATGTAAATATCAATCTTGTCAAATATTGGATAATATACCCAAAAGTAAATGCAAACAAGATTGATAGCAAAATAGCGGATATTATCACCAAAACTGAATCGGTATTGATATAATCCACAACATATGATAAATCTTGTCCCAATTGGAGGACTTTGATGATTGCAAGGCCAACTGCTGCACCTAACAATCCAAAAACTAAGGACACAGTTGTTGATGTAGGGAGCCCGAATGTATTGAATAAGTCTAAGAGCAATATGTCTTGGAACATCAGAGCTACAAAGATAATCAGCAGTTCGGTCAGTCCATAAAATTGTGGGTTGAATATACCGCTTCGGGCAATTTCCATCATTCCGCTCGAAAATGTTACACCAACCAATACACCTAATGAAGCTACAATCATTGCAACTCGGAAAGTGGAAGCTCGGGAACCTAAAGCTGAATTGAGGAAGTTTACTGCGTCATTTGCGACACCGACAGTCAAATCGGTGACAGCTAAAATGAGTAATACGATGACAATTATTAAAGTTAATTCCACAAAAATCTTTTTCTTAAATTGTGAAAAAATCAAGTTCAAATATATGAAGAATTAAAAATTAAATTGTTAAGATACCTTAACAATTGAAAATATTCTTAATAAATTTTACGATTTCTCTCGGCAATTTTCATGAACTCTATAGTAATCCTATCACTTACAAAATATCCCTTTGAAGTAAGTTTTAGTGTGTTAGAGCTTTTATCAACAGCATATCCCTCCGCAACTAATTTATCTATGAATTGAGTGCAGTTCTGTCGTAAATCAAAGCCGAATTTTTCTGCAAATGAATCGAATCGCAACCCTTCTGAACGCAAATCCAAGTAAATACGCTCATTGATTTGCTGCTCCGGAGTCAATACTTCGGAATTTTCTATCGGTAGCTTTCCCTCGCCCAGCAGGGTGAAATATTTATCTAAATCGCGATAGTTCCAATATCGCTGCTTATGGTAAAGTCCGTGAGCAGATGGACCATATGCAAGATAATCTTCCGATGTCCAATATTTCAGATTATGAAGACATTTGAAGCCCTCTTTGGCAAAATTGGAGATTTCGTAATGCTCGTAATATGAACCGGCAAAATTTTTGACTGCGAGTTCGTAGAAGTCTTGGTCAATCTCTTCGTCGTGCACATTCAATTCCCCGCGAATGAATCTGTCGTAAAGCGGCGTTTCCGGTTCGTAAATTAAACTGTAAGCCGAAATATGCTCGGTTTGGAGCGACAATGCCTTAGTAATTGAATCACTCCAAGTGTCGAGCGTTTGCCCGGGAATAGCGTAAATCAAATCTATGCTCAAATTTTCAAAACCGGCTTTGCGAGCGATATTGACAGCATTGTAGATTGATTTCTCGTCATGAATTCGTTCTAAGAATTTGAGTTCGTCGCGATTGAAAGACTGAACCCCAAAGCTGATACGGTTAACGCCGAACTGCTTATAATCAGCTATAAATTTAGCATCTATAGTGCCCGGGTTGCATTCCATTGTCCATTCGCTCAATTCGCTCATATCGAAGCAATCGTGCAAGGCTTGAGTAATTTGCTCCATATGTTGCGGTTTCATCAACGAAGGCGTTCCACCACCGAAAAAGATGGTTTCGACTTTCAACTTACTTCCCGTCTCTTGATTTCGGAGTTTGATTTCCGCTACTGCCGCCTCGGCAAATTTATCACGGCTCGAAAGCTTTTCAATGGAATAGAAATCGCAATAGGAGCACTTATGAACGCAATACGGGAAATGCAGGTAAATCCCTACACTTCCCGATTGATTTGATATTATATTCATGAACGTTTAATTGTAGCGTTCGAAATTGATACTTTTACGACTAAATCCCATGTCAAGCAAAGTTTGACGAGCTTCGGACACCATATCTCTCCATCCGCAGATATAGAAATCCACAGGTGGCTTATCAGCAAAAAGCTCTTTATAGACTTGGTGCAAATATCCGCGTCTTCCAACCCATTCGTCTGAAGTTTCACGAGATAGAACCGGAATAAAAGTGAAATCACCTCGTTTGGTCAATTCTTCCATTTCCTCCAAATACACCATATCGTGCATATATCGAGTACCAAAAATCAAATACATATGCCTATGCGGAATATTGTTTTTGATGATATCCAGATACATTGACCTAAGCGGAGCAAGCCCTACACCGGTGCATATAAAGCAAATGTCTTTATCGGCATCAGGTTTGTGAACGAAACTTCCCCTTGGTTCGGAAACTTTCAACTGACTTCCAATATCAACTTCATTAAACAAATAGTTAGTAGCCAGCCCGTTTGGGTCTAAAACAATGAGTAATTCAAAGACATTCGAGCCGTTCGGAGCATTCGCCAATGAGTATTGGCGATAGTTCTTCTTAACGTTGAACGGGAACTCGATTTTGATGTGCTGCCCGGCTTGAAAAGTGTATCTTTCAAGCTCCGGCACCTGTATATAGAATCTTCTGATACTTGGCGTTTCTTTAATAATATCAACGACTTTTCCTTGATACCACAGCAATTTTATATTTCTCCAACATGAATGTTATAGTTAAGTTAAGACGAAAAAAAATGTCATATATTATCTAAGTTATAATTCAACTAAAAAAAACCAAGTATTGGCTACCATAAAATAATTAGTCCCATATACGTACATAATTTCATATTGATAATGTAAAAATGGATTTATAAAATGGCTAAAACAAAGAAGCAAATTACTAAAAAAAGCGATTCGATTTTTTTTACGGATGACCAAGACCCGGAATCATACTCGCTAAGGAATCAGATTGCCGAGCATCTTGAATTCCGAATGGTGAAGGACAAAACGACGGCAACGCTCGAAGACACTTACCGCGCCGTGGCTATGGCTGTTCGAGACCGTTTGATTAGAAAATGGCTTCGGACTCAGAATCATTATTACAAAAACGATGTCAAAAGAGTTTACTATCTTTCGATGGAATTTTTGATGGGACGACTATTAGGAAATACACTTATAAATATGGGTTTTTACGAAGAAGCTGAAAATATTCTCAAGGAAATGGGTTATGATTTGGACGAGATAGTTGATGCCGAGCATGATATGGGATTGGGCAATGGTGGTTTGGGCAGACTTGCGGCTTGTTTCTTGGATTCGATGGCTACAATGGAATTGCCGGCATTTGGATATGGCATCAGATACGAATACGGGATATTCGAGCAAGATATAATTAACGGCTACCAAGTCGAAAAGCCCGACAACTGGCTTCATTTCGGCAGCCCTTGGGAAATTATGAGACCCGAATATACTTATCCTATCAAATTCGGCGGGAAAACCGTAGTACGTCAAAATGGCAATACATGGGTCGAATGGATTGACACTACCGACGTGCTCGCAGTAGCTTATGATATTCCAATTCCCGGTTACAACAATAACACATGCAACAATCTTCGACTTTGGGAAGCGAAGGCATCTAAAGACTTTGATTTTCATTCTTTCAACGAAGGAGATTACATCAAAGCAGTCGAAAATAAATACGAAACTGAAAATATTTCTAAAGTTCTGTACCCCAATGATAATACCGTCGCCGGAAAAGAGCTGAGGCTCAAGCAGCAATACTTCTTTGTATCCGCTTCATTGCAAGATATCATCAGGCGCTTCAAAGTTAAGCACGCCGATTTCTCAAATTTTGCCGAAAAAAACACAATGCAATTGAATGATACGCATCCTGCGATTGCAATTGTTGAACTGATGCGGATATTGTTAGACAAGGAGCATTTGCATTGGGACGTAGCGTGGGAAATCACCCAGAAGTCTTTTGCATATACTAACCACACCGTTCTAAGTGAAGCACTCGAAAAGTGGTCGGTCGCTTTGTTTGAGAAACTGCTCCCAAGGCATTTGCAAATTATTTACGAAATCAATGCCAAATTCCTTGATAAAATCCGAATGCACTTCCATAATGATTTGGACAAAGTCCGCGATATGTCAATAATCGAAGAATCGAAAGATAGAAAAATCAGAATGGCTAATCTGGCAATCGTGAGTAGTTTTTCCGTAAACGGCGTTGCAGCATTGCACACAAAGATAATCAAAGAAAAAATATTCAAGGATTTTTACGAGTTCATGCCCGAAAAATTCAACAGCAAAACGAACGGAATCGCTCAACGTCGTTGGCTAGTGAAGGCAAATCCCGAATTGTCGGATTTGATTAACTCCAAAATCGGTGATAGCTGGATAACAGACCTTTACGAACTCAAAAAACTCGAGCAATTTATCGGCGATGAGCAATTTTTGACCGACTGGCAAAATGTGAAACAAGCGAATAAAATCAAGCTCGCCAAATACATCGAGGAAAATTGCCATGTCAAAGTCAACATCAATTCGATATTCGATTCGCAAATCAAAAGATTCCACGAATACAAGAGGCAATTGCTCAATGTATTGCATATAATCCATCTTTACAATACTATAAAGGAAAATCCGAACGCCGAATTTGTCCCCCGAACAATGATTTTCGCGGGGAAATCTGCTCCCGGATACTATACAGCAAAGATGATTATAAAGTTAATCAATTCGGTTGCAAATATAGTAAACAACGACCCGGACATCGGCGATAAGATGAAAGTCGTGTTTATCAAAAATTATTCGGTAACTTTGGCTGAACTCATTATTCCCGCATCGGATTTGTCCGAACAAATTTCGACCGCCGGATACGAAGCCTCCGGAACGGGCAACATGAAATTCCAGCTCAACGGAGCCTTGACAATCGGCACTTTGGACGGTGCAAATATCGAAATGATGGAAGAAATGGGCATAGAGAACATGTTCATCTTCGGATTGAACGCCGACGAAGTAACGCAACTGCATTCAAACGGATATCATCCGAAAGAATATTACGAGAATAAACCGGAAATTAAAAAAGTAATAGACCTAATCAGGAGCAATTACTTCTGCGCCCTTGAGCCCGGGATTTTCGACCCGATGCTCGACGAAATACTTTACAAGGGCGATAAATATTGCCTGTTTGCCGATTTCGATGCCTACGTAATGGCTCAAGAAATCGCAGCAAAAAACTATTTGGACAAGCGAGATTGGACAACCAAATCCATCCTCAATACCGCAAGGTCGGGTAAATTTTCGAGTGACAGAACCATACGGGAATATGCCGACGAAATCTGGAAAATTGAAGGCTGCAAAATAAATTTGGATAACAAAAGCTGAGAGGGAGAAAATTACATCTTGTCCCTCTCTTTTCAAGAGGGGTTTAAACAAAAAAGCCCGACATTTTTGCCGGGCTATTTTTTCTTAGTCTTGGATGAGCACTTGTATAAATTGCCTACCCTCGGAGGTATCTAAATGAATGAAATATAAACCGCACGATATATCATGCGGAAGATTAATTACCGAAGTATTATTTCCGATGGAAAATTGCAAATTATCATCAATTTTAGCACCCATAATTGTATGCAGGGCAGGTGAATTAAGTATTTCCAAATTTTGTAAATGGATTTCACCGCCACGTCTTATTAAATAAGATTGATTCTTGCTGCCAAATTCCGGAATAATTTCAAAAACTCCGCTTGGATTCCTTTGAAGCAAAAAGACTTTGGAAGAAGACTTAATCAGTGCGGTATTCTTATCGAATGGTATTATCTTGTGTATGTAATTTAAAACATCCTTGGCATATTCTTTATTAAACAATAATTTCCAATTCTCACCGCCGTCTTCAGTATAAAAGTGGGTGCCAAAAGAACAATTAGCAAAACCGAAATTTTCATCGTAAAAGTTCATCTCTATAATATCTGATGCATAAATTACGTCCGGTGAATATGTATCTAACCAATATATCGTTGTATCAAGCTGGTTTTTCCAGTTTTCCCCACCATCAGTAGTTTTGTATATTATGTGAAAATTGATTGAATCGGGTCGTTTACCAAAGGCTGGCGTACGTCTAAAGCACCACCCAACATCTTTATTAATAAAATAAATTTTATTCATGTGTTGTGGAGTTTCAATTAATTTATAATTGCCGTTATATATATTTAGCGATGCATGATATCGATGGTCATTAATCCAGTCATACATAAATGCCATAAAATAACCATCTTTTGTCAAATGCATCCTATCAATAGATATACTGTCAGCCGTTTCTAAAGGATTTTCAAATGAATGCCAAGTATTAAAATTATCAGAAGATTTCAGAAGTAAATGATAATGAAATAAATATGTAGTATCATTATGATGATATGGCAAATAAGGCCCAGAATTGTAGAATGCACTATCAGGAACAGACTCCATCCAATTTTCACCTTTATCATTGGTTACAACAATTGTACCTCTGCTAAAATTTAATAAAAAAGTATGGCTATTTGCAATTATTACTTTATCAATCCAACCTGCGTAAGGTAGAATAGTTCTCCTTTCTTCACTATAAATCATTTTCCAGGTTTTGCATTTATCTTCTGTCAGATATACAAAGTTCGAATCACCTATTCTTGTTGTTATAATTGCGATGTTTTCATTATGAATATATATATCAGGAGATTTAAACTCCTCAAGATGTGTAATAGTAAATTCATCTTCGGATTTTAAGTTGGTACAATTTACAATTAATAGTAGCAATATTAAACATTTCATTGGAATTCCTTCTATTTTACAAATTTTCAACATCAAAGTTCCATTCTGTATGTTCGTACAATGCTAATGTATAAAAAAATTCTTATTTCCAAATCGCAATTGAAAATATTTTATAAATTTTCATTCACTTTGTTGCAAAGTCGTAAGAAGCTGCGTCATTCTGAGCGAAGCGAAGAATCCATGAATTTTTGAAAGCTTGATTCTTCGACTTCGTCTTCAGAATGACCAGCTGTTTGGACAGAACGCTGCTCTGTTCTTACGACTTAAATTCCCCTCTTGAGGGGTGGATGCGCCAGCAGACGGGGTGGATTGTCATTTGTCTCGTCCTAAAAAAAGTTTACAGTTTTAAATGTTAGTACTGTAATAAGTTGACAATATAATAAAATGATACAAATAGTTGATTATATTTTTTCTTGTTAACATGTGGATATTTCTCTAAGTTGTTGATTTATATGTTATATTCTTCAACTTGCCTTTCCATAAGCGTTTTAAGGGTTGTTCCCCTTTATGTGCTTCTGTTGGTGTTAACATGCTACAGCTCATGTGTGGTCGTTCATTGTTATACAAGTCTATTGATTGTTTGATTAGTTCTTTAGCCATTTCTAAGCCGGTTATTGCTATTCCTTGTAAGTATTCTGTTTTTATTATTCCATTTACTCGCTCTGCTATTGCGTTTTCGGTTGGTTCACCTCCTTTTGTCATACTGATTTGAATGCCGTTTTGCTTTAGTATTTGTGTATAGTCATGGCTGGCATACTGCGAACCACGGTCTGAATGATGGATTAAGCCTGTTGTACTGTCTATTGTATTTATTGCCATGCTGAGTGCTGTTAATGGTCCAAATGTCTGCAAATTCGCTGATAATTCATGTCCCAAAATCTTCTTGGAATGTGCATCTGTGACTAAGCTGAGATAATAAAAACCGTTTGTTGCTTTGGGTATGAATGTAATATCGCTTACCCAAAGCTGATTTGGTTTGTTTATTGCTTGATTCTTGACTAAGTTGCCATAGACTCTTGAGCCATGACCGCTGTCTGTTGTCCGCTTATAACGGCGACGGCGACGTACTAGAAGCTGGTTACGCCACATTAGGTCAAAGATTGAATCTCTGCCTATCTTTATCCCATTGGCAAGCAAATCATCTTTGATACTTTCATATATTTTTCTTACACCCATATAACGATGCTTTTTGCGTATGGCATGGATTAGCTGCAGAACTATATGCTCTTCAAAACTTTGCTCATCTTGGCGCATCTCATACTGGTAATATGCTTGGCGACTTATACCGAACAATTGACAGATTGAAAACAATGAGCGTCTCATTGTTTCTTCTCTGACTTTATCAATTGTCCGGTGGCGGACTTTTTTACTAAATTGCCCTTTGTCTCTTTTTCTAATTCTTGAATGTAGATTTCGAAGGCTCTTAGCTTGAATTTCGCATCAGATAACTCCTTTTTGAGTTTCTTTATCTCTAATTCACTGTCTAAGTCATGCTTCGTATTATCAGAACTTTTCATCGGTAACTCCAAATTATCCATTGCCAAATTTCTTTGCCAATTTAATATTGCACTATGACCTTTAATTCCATATTTAAGTCGTGCTTCTTCTTTGCTTAGTTTACCGAGTTCTACTTCTTGTAATACATGAAGTTTGAAAGTTCTGCTGAAATAATTTCTTGTTGACATGGTTTTGCTCCTTTTTTTGTCAACTTATTTCAGGACAATACAATTGTCCTTAATAACCCACGAATAAATTCATGGGCTATGTTTTAGGTAGAGACGAGACAAAAAAAAGAGGCTGCCCATATGGACAGCCTCTTTTATACGTTTGCGAATCGGATTATTTAACAATAATCATCTTCTTGGTGTCTTTGAAAGGTCCGCTTACCATTTCGTAGAAGTAAACGCCACTTGAAAGCTCTTCAACAGGGATACGTACGCTGTATTCACCGCTATTCAATACGCCTGTGAATGGTACTGATACTAATTCACTTTGTGCATTGTACAAGCGGATTTCGGTT